>DASWVN010000226.1:0-14905 GCA_036401215.1 Vicinamibacterales bacterium
CGATCCCGAGCTGCCGCGCGATCCCCGCGGCGGTCTCGACGTCACGAAGGTCCGCTTCACTGACAACCGTTCCCAGGCGTTCCGACGCCTTCAGGCGCGCCCCCTCGCGCAGCGAGACGCGGCGGTACGGTGGCGCCAGCGAGATGGCGTGGCCGCCGAACGTGATCTGCTCGGTTCCGATCGCCTCGCGCGCGACGGTGGAGAGCATCTCCTCCGTCATCGTCATCAGCTCCTGGTACTCGCTGTAGGCCTGGTAGAACTCGAGCATCGTGAACTCGGGGTTGTGCTGCGTGGAGATCCCCTCGTTCCGGAAATTACGGTTGATCTCGTAGACGCGTTCGATCCCGCCGACGGTCAGCCGCTTGAGATAGAGTTCCGGCGCGATCCGCAGGTAGAGCTGCATGTCGAGCGCGTTGTGATGCGTGACGAACGGCCGGGCGAGCGCGCCGCCGGCGATCGGCTGCATCATCGGTGTCTCGACCTCGAGATAGCCGCGCGCGTTCATGAAACTGCGGATCGAGGCCAGCACCTGGCTGCGGATCTCGAACACGCGACGAGAATCGGGATTGACGATCAGGTCGAGATAGCGCTGGCGGTATCGGGTCTCGACGTCGTGCAGGCCGTGCCACTTCTCGGGCAGCGGGATGAAGCACTTCGCCAGGAACTCGAGCTTCGAGGCCTTGATCGTCAGCTCGTTCGTCTTCGTGCGGAACAGCTGTCCTTCGACGCCGATGAAGTCGCCGAAGTCGAGCAGCTTGTAGATGGAGAAATCCAGCTCCGGCAGCGAGTCCTGGCGGACGTAGATCTGGATCTTCGACCGTCCGTCGGAGATGACGAGAAAGTTCGCCTTGCCGAACGCGCGGATCGCGAGAATGCGTCCCGCCGTCCGCGTCGTGATCGCCGCCTGGTCCAGCTCTTCGCCGGTCTTCGACGAATGCGCCTCGACGAGATCGTGCACGGTATCGGAGCGATCGAACGCACGCGGATACGGGTCCACGCCAAGGCGGACCAGCTCCTCGAAGTTCGCGCGACGTTGCTTCAGCAGATCGGATTCTCTAGTCTCTTCGCTCATTCAGCATTCGTCATTCAGCATTCAGCATTGACAGGCGCGGTCAGGACCTTCGCAGCTCTTTTCTCACCGCGTCGAGCACGCCGTTGACGAACCCGACTGCCTCGTCGCCGCTGTAGCTGCGCGCCAGTTCGATCGCCTCGTTGATGATCACCTTGGAGGGTGTCTCCGGCTGCGCCAGCATCTCGTAGACGGCCATCCGCAGCACGATCCGGTCGATCACCGTCATCCGCTCGATCCGCCAGTTCTGCGCGTGCGCGGCGATCAGCCGGTCGATCTCGTCGCGGCGATCGAGTGTGCCGCGCACGACGCCGTCGGCGAACTCGCGCAGGTCCCCTTCCAGCCCGCGCCCCTCGTCTCGCGTCGCCCAGTAGGACGTGATCGACTCGTGGGCACCGGCGCGACCCACATCGCACTGGTACAGCATCTGGAGCGCCGCTTCGCGGGCGCGGCGTTTGGCCTGCGCGTCGACCGGGGTCATGCGTCGCCGCCCGCGGCGAAGCCGAACGGTCGCGCCTGACCGCGCGCCGGGGGCCGACCGAGCTTCCGGAACAGGACCGCCATCTCGATCGCCGCGGCCGCGGCTTCACGCCCCTTGTTCTGCTCCCCGGGCACCGCGCGCTCGAGCGCCTGCCGCTCGGTGTCGGTCGTGAGGACGCCGAACGCCATCGGCACGCCGGTTACCCCGGCCGCCGTCATCACCCCGTGCGCCGCGGCCGCCGAGATGTACTCGAAGTGCGGCGTCTCGCCACGGATCACGCAGCCGAGACAGACGATCGCATCGAAGCGCCCCGTCTCCGCCGCCGCGCGAGCGGCCTGCGGCAGCTCGAAGGCGCCCGGCACCCGCAGTTCCTCGACGTCCGCGTCGGCCGCTCCGGCCTCTCGCAGGGCCGCCATCGCTCCGTCGCGCAGCGCCGACGTGATGCGCTCGTTGAAGCGCGATACGACGAGGGCAAACCGGTAGCCGGCCGCCGACGGGAGCGGCGCCCCGGACTCCGCTTCAGAACGAATCACTTATTTCCCCTTGAACTCGGCCTTGCGCTTCTCGAGGAACGCTTTGGTCCCTTCGCGCATGTCCTCGGTGGTCGAGACCAGGCCGAACAGCGTCGCCTCGAACACCTGCGCGTCGGGGAAGGCCATGTCGAGCCCCTTGTTGACGGCGTCGATGATGTAGCGCATGGCAACCGGCGCCTTGGCGGCGAGGGCGGCGGCAAGCGTCGTCACCTCGGTCATCAGCTCGGCGGCCGGCACGACGCGATTCACGAGGCCGAGGCGATGCGCCTCCGCGGCCGTGATGTGATCGCCCGTCAGCAGGATCTCGAGGGCCCGTCCACGCCCGACGAGCCGGGCCAGACGCTGAGTGCCGGCATACCCGGGAATGATCCCGAGGTTGATCTCGGGCTGGCCGAGCCGCGCGGTGTCGGCGGCAATCCGGATCGTGCAGGCCATGGCCAGCTCGCACCCGCCGCCGAGCGCGAAGCCGTTGATCGCCGCGATGACCGGTTTGCCCAGGTTCTCGATGAGGTCCAGTACGTGCTGGCCGGTCATCGCATGTTCGCGGCCGCCGGTCGGCGTCTGCACCGACAGCTCGTTGATGTCGGCCCCGGCAATGAACGACTTCTCGCCGGACCCGGTGATGATCACGCAGCGCACCGCCTCGTCGTGCCTGCACGCCAGGATGACCCGGCGCAGCTCGTCGAGCGTCTGGGTGTTGAGCGCGTTGAGGACCTTCGGCCGGTTGATCGTGATGGTCGCGATGCCGCCCTCGCGCGTGAAGAGGACGTTCTGGAGATCGCTGATGTGTGCAGTCATGTGATCAGAGAGGCAGCGGGTACATGAGCCAGCCGAGCACGAACGCCACGCCCAGGAAACCGCCGAACAGGAGGCCTCCGAACCGGAACTGCTCCCGCGGTTCGTCCCGCATCAGCACCGCGAAGATCAGCGAGACGTAGAACGCAAAGAGCGAGAGGAACAGGAAGTGGCTGGTCACTTGCGGCCCATACCGATGTCGAACGCGTCGAGCATCACCATGAAGTTGAGAAGCCCGGCGACGATCATGAACGTGTTCCCGTATTCGTACGTCGTCGCGGTCACGATGCCGCCGCCCAGGTCGAGCGCGCGAGCGGCGAACCACGTGACGCCGATCCCCAGGTTGGCCACTGCCGCGAGCGCGACGAGCGGATCCGACAGCTCGAACGGAAAGATCCGTCCCTCGAGCCAGATGCCGGTGAAGAACATCAGCGGCAGCGTGACCAGAAAGATCAGCCCCTTCTCACGGCGTCCGAACCAGAGGTGCCCCGCTCCGGGCACGAGCCAGGACGCGAGCACGACCAGCGTGAGCACCGCGGGTTCAGCGGCCGTGGACGTGCGATCGGCTGTCGTGGATTTCGTGGCCATCCAAGGAGAAATCATAGCGCAGCATCTGCACGAATACCCATCCGCCTGCGGCGCCGAGCGGCGTGGCGGCGAGCGCGCGTGTGACGTTGGAGAACCCCGCGAGGCCGGCCATCTCCGCGCTCCACGTGACCGCGGTGGGAATCGCCGCGACCATCAACGCGGTCCGCGTTGCACCGCCCGGGCGCCGGCGGCTCGTCCAGGCCGCCATGGCGCCGAGCGCGCCGGACAGGTACAGCCCGAAACACCGGCCGCAGACCGGGAGCTGAACGCCACCGACGTGAAAGGAACGCTCCGGCCGCTGATGACAGATCCGCGAGGAGGCGGCGTAGATCGTTGCTGCCGGCACGCCGAAGGCCGGCGTCTTCAACGCGACCGGGGCGGCGAGCAGGGTCAGCGTCCAGAGGAACGCCGCAATCGTAAGAGCGAGGGCGGTGCGCTGGTGCACCGTTTCATTATCGCAGCGGCGCGGGACCCACGTCGGGTGCCGCCAGGGCCGGCCCCGCCGTGTAGCCGGTCCGCGCTCGCGGCCGGTAGTACGGATTCGCCGTCACGCGAACGACGATACGGCGGAACCGTCCGTCCAGGCGGGTATTGGTCGGCGAGTACCCGAGGGAATATTGCGCTTCCAGCTCGCGGGCGATCGCGTCGTAGACGTTCCTGAGTTCGTGGACGGTCGCCGGAAAGAACGCGCGCGCGCCGGTTTCGCGCGCCAGCGTCTTCAGGCTGTAGGTGGCCCCGGAGAACCGATTGAGTTCCGAGGCCGCAGTGCGGACGGAGGCCACCGACGACTGCAGCCCGATGGTGTAGATGCTGACACCCATCTGACGGGCGAGCGCCAGGACGTCTTCGAACGCGATGACGCTCGACGTATCCTCCCCGTCGGAAAGGACCGCCAGCGCCTGCCTGCGGATCTGTCCGTCGGTCCGGGCCCGCTGCCCGAACTGTTTGAGGGCGACGTAGACGGCATTGTTCAGGCCGGTCGATCCCAGGGCGACGGTGGCGTTGATCGCCTCCTCGATGGCCACCGGATCCGACGTGAGGTCCTGCAGGACCCGCACGTGCTCGTTGAACGCCACGACGGCGCCGCGGTCGCCGGGCCTCAAGACCTTCATGAACGTGCGCGCCGCATCGTGCACGACCGGCATGCGGTCACGCATGCTGGAACTCGTATCGAGCAGCAGAATGACGTCCATGGGGACGTCGCTCGACTCGAAGAACCGCACCTGCTGCTGAACGCCGTCCTCGTAGACCTCGAAGTCGTCGACGTCGAGTCCGGTCACGAGCTTGTCACCGTCGTCGGTGTTGGTGACGGTGACGTTCAGCGCGACCATGGCGGCCTCGCTGCGGAACACGCGGCCGGAGCGGTCCTGCGCGTGGGGTAGCTGGGGTACGGGTGCCTGCGCCTCGACGACGGCCGCGACCACGATCGACAGAAGGGTCGCGCCTGCAAACTTCCTCACGTCGTGCCTCCCGCGTCCGGGGTTGCAAGGCACGTTCCCTCAGGGAGGGATCATCGCACCCCGGTCAGTTCTCCGAAGTGTTCCTCGTACCGAGACCTGAACTCCTGCCACGTATAGGCATGACTCTGGCCACCAAGATGCTCCAGCGCGTAGGTGGCAGCAACGCTGCCGAGCCGGGCGCACACCTCGAGCGGGGCCTTCTCGGCCATTCCTGTCATGAAGCCGCCTCGAAACGCGTCGCCGACACCCGTGGGATCGACGAGCCGGTGCGGCGGTATGGCGTCTATGTGTACACCCTTTGGAGTGTCACGCGTCAGTACTGTGCAACCTTTTTCGCCTTTCGTAACAACGAGTGCGCCGGCCCGTTCGAGCACTTCCGCTTCGCCGAGCCCGGTTTTCTGCCGCAGCAGCTCGAACTCGTAGTCGTTGGCGATGACGAGCGCCGCGCCGTTGAGCCCTTCCGCGAGTTCGTCCCCGGACATGCGCGCGCACTGCTGACCGGGATCCCAGATGAACGGAATGCCGAGCGTGCGGCACTCCTCGGCATACTGGATCATGGCCGCCGGGTCGTTCGGCGAAATGATCACCAGACGCGCATCCCCGGCCGTGCGGAACGACAGCTCCGCCGCATGCGCCATCGCTCCGGTATAGAAGGATGCGATCTGGTTGCTGGCGACGTCGGTACTGCAGAAGAACGACGCGGTGAACTTGCCCTCGATCACCTTCACGAGTTTCGTGTCGATCCCCGCCGCCTCGAGCCATGCACGATACTCGCCGAAATCCTGTCCCGCCGTGCCCATCAGGCGTGGCCGCTGCCCGAGCAGCGCGAGCGTGTAGGCGATGTTGGGGGCGCAGCCGCCCCGCCGCTTGTCCATCGTGTCGACGAGAAAGCTGAGGCTGACGCGGTTCATGTGTTCGGAGAGGAAATGCTCGGTGAATTTCCCGGGGAACGACATGAGGTAGTCGTAGGCGATCGAACCGGTGACGATGATGCTCATGAATGCTCTCGAACGGATGATTACAGATATTTCGACACGAGCGGCGCGAGGCGCACGCGCGCTTCCGCTGGAATCGCTTCGGGACGCGTGATCAGCGCATGCTTCAGCGCCGTCGCGCACTCGCAGGTCCGCTCGAACGGCAGGCCGTCCACCGCCGACGCGATGACCTGCTGCGCCGTCTTCGCGTTCTGCACGAGGTTGGCCACGATCATGTCGACCGTGACCTGGTCATGCGCGGGATGCCAGCAGTCGTAGTCGGTGACGAGCGCGATCGTGGTGTAGCAGATCTCCGCTTCACGCGCGAGCTTTGCCTCCTGCAGGTTCGTCATGCCGATGATGTCCATCCCCCAGGAGCGATACAGCTTCGACTCGGCGAGCGTGGAGAACTGCGGCCCCTCCATGCAGACGTAGGTGCCGCCCTTGTGCACCGTCGCCCCCGCGGCCTGCGCGGACGCGAAGGCGATGTCGCTCAGCGGCCCGCAGAACGGATGCGCGAAGCCGACGTGCGCCACGATGCCGTCGCCGAAGAACGTCGACACGCGCCCCTTCGTGCGGTCGAGGAACTGATCGGGGATCACGAGGTCGAGCGGCTTGTACTCCTCGCGCAGGCTGCCGACCGCGCTCGCCGAGAGGATGTACTCCACCCCGAGCAGCTTCAGGCCGAAGATGTTGGCGCGGAAGTTCAGCTCCGTCGGCATGTAGCGGTGGCCGGCGCCATGTCGAGCGAGGAAGGCCACCCGTTTTCCGCGCAGCGTGCCAATCACGTACGGCGCGGACGGCGACCCGAACGGCGTCTCGACCGTGCGTTCTTCGCGGTCGGTCAGCTCCGCCATGTCGTACAGACCGCTGCCGCCGATGATGCCTATCGTTGGATTCATGTCAATGCTGAATGCTGAATGACGAATGCTGAATTATGGATCAGAAAGGACCGGCTCGACATACTTGCGGCCGTCCTTCTCGCGGATGTAGCCGGCAGCGACGCACGGATCGTGCTCGAAGAAGATCAGGTACTCGCGCTCGATGGCTTCGCGCAGGAACGCCTTCTTGAAGGCGAGCGTCTCCATCGGGTAGAGGTCGTAGCCCATGATCCACGGCTCGTCGATGTGCGCCGTCGTCGGGATCATGTCGGCGGTGAAGACCGCCGTCCGTCCGCCGGATTCGATCATGATCACCTGGTGACTGCGCGCGTGTCCGCCGGTCCGGCGTCCGCGGATGCCGGGGATGATCTCGGCATCCCCCTCCACGAAATCGATCACGCCGGCCGCCCTCAGGGGCACGAAGTCGTCCTGGAGGTAGCTCGCGCGGTTCCGCTCGTGCGGATGCGTCGCGTCCTCCCACTCGTCAGTCCGGATCACGTACCGCGCGTTCGGGAACGCCGGGACCACCTCGCCGGATTCGAGACGCGTCGTGTAGCCGCCGACGTGGTCGAAGTGGAGATGGGAGGCGAGCGCGATCTCGATGTCGTCGACCGACAGCCCCAGATCCGCGAGTTCGTGAGCGATGTTGCGGCGCCGGTCGATCGCGTAGATGTCGACCAGCTTCGGGCTCATCTTGTTGCCGATGCCGCCGTCGATCAGCAGGGTCTTCGTGCCGCCCTGCACGAGCAGCGGACGCGACGTCAGAGAGATCCGATTGCGTTCGTCGGCCGGGGCACGTTTTTCCCAGAGCGGCTTCGGCACGACGCCAAACATCGCGCCGCCGTCCAACTTGAAGCGGGCGTCCAATAGCGACGTCAGCGCGAAATCGCCAAAGTCAACTGTCCGGCGTTCAGCATTCAGCATTGAGCATTCGTCATTCGCCCCTCGACAAAGCTCGGGGCGACCCTGAGCCTGTCGAAGGGTCGTCATTGACATCGCGCGCGACCGGAGGCGTCTGCTTCAATTCCACCAACACCCCGTGCGTGCTGGATGGGTGAATGAACGCCACGAGCGAGTTGTGGGCGCCGGGGCGCGGGACTTCGTCGATCAGCCGCACTCCCTTCGCCTTGAGTTCCGCCAGCGCGGCGACGATGTCGTCCACACGAAGTGCGACGTGGTGAAGGCCCGGACCGCGCTTCGCGATGAACTTCGCGATCGGCGAGTCGTCTGCCGTCGGTTCGACCAGTTCCACCGCCGCTTCGCCCGCCTGAAGAAAATGCGCGCGCACGCGTTGTGAGGGGACGTCCTCGGGCGGGTCGAGTTCGAGACCGAGCGCGTCGCGGAAGAAACGCAGCGAGTCCTCGAGGTTGCCGACCGCTATCCCGATGTGATCGATAGTGGCTTTCATGAGCTGCCCCCGACCGCCCGCGCGAAGATGTCGTCGACGACAGAGTATGGGTCCGTTTCGCGCGCGGCGATGCGGTCCAGGAACCGCTCGAACTCACCTTCTTCGAGCACGCTGCCTTCGACATGCTGAAGGAAGCGGTGACCGAGCAGCTCGCGCAACCGCCACTCGGCGCGCGCGCGCCGGCGGCTCCCCTGCGTGTCGGCCGTGTGCGCGCGGAACCGCTCGACGGTCTCCAGCAGCTCCAGCACGCCGGCGCCCGTCGTCGCTTCCGTCTTCAGGATCGGCGGACGCCACTCCCCTTCGCCGAACGTGTGCAGCGACTGCGTCGCCTTGATCGACATCACGGTGCGGTCCGCCCCCTCGCGGTCCGCCTTGTTGACGACGAAGATGTCGGCGATTTCCATGATGCCGGCCTTCAGCGCCTGCACCTCGTCGCCCGTGCCGGGTACGACCGTCACGATCGACACGTCCGCGGTCCGGACGATGTCCACTTCGTCCTGGCCGACCCCGACCGTCTCGATCACGACGACGTCCTTGCCGGAGGCGTCGAGCACCATCGCGACCTCGCCGGTCGCGCGGGCGAGGCCCCCGAGATGTCCACGAGTGGCCATGCTCCGGATGAACACGCCGTCGTCGCCCGCGTGTGTCTGCATCCGCACGCGGTCCCCGAGGATCGCGCCACCCGTATAGGGACTCGTCGGATCGACGGCAACGACGCCCACGGTCCTGCCCGTCTTGCGGATCTCGGCCGTGAGCCGGTCGACGAGCGTGCTCTTGCCGGCGCCGGGTGGTCCCGTCACGCCGATCAGATACGCGCGTCCGGTGCGCGGGAAGATCCGGCGGACCAGTTCCGCGCCGGCCGGAGATTCGTCCTCGATCAGCGAGATCGCGCGCGCGACCGCGCGCGCGTCCCCGGCGAGGACACGTTCAGAGAGTGTCGAAGCGGTCACTGTCCCAGGAGTTGACGGGCGATGACGAGCCGCTGGATCTCGCTCGTCCCCTCGCCGATGGTAAGAAGCTTCACGTCGCGGAAGTATTTCTCCGCCGGATAGTCCTTCACGAATCCATAACCGCCGTGGATCTGCACGCAATCATCGGCCGCCTTCACGGCGATCTCGCTCGCGAACAGCTTCGCCATCGACGATTCCTTCGTCGTCCGCACGCCCTTGTCCTTCAGATAGGCTGCGCGATACGTCAGCAGCCGCGCGGCTTCGATGCGCGTGGCGTTGTCGGCGAGCTTCCACTGGATCGCCTGGAACGCGGCGATCGGCTGGCCGAACTGGCGCCGCTCTTTCGCATACTTCCGCGCCGATTCGTACGCGCCCTGCGCGAGCCCCACCGAGAGCGCGGCAATGCCGATGCGTCCGGCGTCGAGCACCTGCAGCGTGTTGATGAACCCCTGCCCTTCCTCGCCGAGCAGCGCGTCGGTGGGCAGCCGGCAGTCCTGGAAGAGCACCTCGCTGGTATCGCTCGCGCGCATTCCCAGCTTGTTCTCCTTCTTGCCGGCGCTCATCCCCGGCGTTCCGTGCTCGAGGACGAACGCCGAGATCCCGCGGTGCCCTTTCGCACGATCGGTGACCGCCATGACGACCATGACGCCGCCGATCTTGCCGTGCGTGATGAACGTCTTCGATCCGTTCAGCACCCAGCAGCTGCCCTGCTTCGTGGCGACCGTCCTCATGCCGGCGGCATCGCTCCCGGCGCTGGCTTCGGTCAGCCCCCACGCGCCGAGCACCTCGCCGGCAATGAGGCGCGGCAGGTATTTCTTCTTCTGCGCGTCGCTCCCGAACATCGCGATGTGCGACGTGCACAGGCCGTTGTGCGCGGCAATCGACAGCGCGATCGCCGGGCACACGCGCGCGAGTTCTTCGATGCAGATGCAGTAGTCGACGGCCGACATCGCCGAGCCGCCGTACTCCTCGGGAAACTGGATCCCCATCAGCCCGAGGGACGCGAGCTTCGGCAGCAGGTCCATCGGGAAGTGCTGCGCCTCGTCCCACTCCATGACGTGGGGACGGATCTCCGTCTCGGCGAATTCGCGGACGGTGCGGCGCAGGAGGTCCTGCTCTTCGGTCGGACGGAAGTCCATCAAAGCGAATCTATCATGCCGGGGTCCGGGGTCCGGGGTCCGGGGTCCGGGGTCCGGGGTGCTCGCCCGCGGTAGCGCGAACGCGCGAAGGCGGGAGATACTGCGGGCATGAGACAACGACTGTCAATCGCCGCCGCGCTGCTGGCCACTGTGCTCCTCTTCCCTTCCACGGCATCGGCGGACATCACTGCGTTCCTTGGCGTGAACCCCACGCCGAGCAATCGCACGCTGACCGGACTGTCGGCCGGCGTCGGCCTGCTCATCGTCGGGTTCGAGTTCGAGTACGCCAACACCCGCGAGGACATCGACGAACTTGCGCCCGGATTGAGGACCTTCATGGTCAACGGGCTCCTGCAGACGCCCGTGCCGATCGGCGGGATGCAGTTCTACGGGACCGCCGGGGGCGGCGTGTTCCGGGAAAGGCTCGGAGACGACACCGAGACGAACGTCGGGCTCAATGTCGGCGGCGGCGTGAAGATGAACCTCGCCGGACCGCTGCGGTTACGACTGGACTATCGGGTGTTTACGTTGAGGGGATCGGACGTGCGGCACTCGAAGCCGCAACGCTTTTATGCGGGACTGAACTTGAAATTCTGAGGCGGCAGGGAGCCTGACGGTGATCAATGCTGAATGCTAAATGGATCAACCCATTCAGCATTCGTCATTCAGCATTCAGCATTGACGAGTGTCAGGCTTACATCCCTCCGCCGATCGGCGTCAGGTTGAGCCGGTTCGGCCCCGCGGCGAACGCGCCCGCCCAGCGCTTGAACGCTTCCACGTTGGCCGGATCACGCTGCTGTTCCTCGGTCAACGTCTTGTTGATCAGCATGAAGAAGTCGTACTCGTTGCCGGCGACGGCGGGGTCGACGAGAACGACGTAGAGGGCGTTGGCGCCCATGGGTTCAGCGGCCTTGTAGAACTTGAACGCTTCGCCCGCGGCTTTGAGCTGCGGGTCGGTGGAGGCGGTCAGGCTCGATTTCAGCTTCTGCGCCATCTCTTCGAAGGCTGCGGTCTGATCGGGCTTGATCGGGACGAGCAGCAACCCTGCCTGCCCCGTGAACGTCAGCTTCGGCTGTTCGGGGGCCGCGGGAGCTTCCTGCGCCGGCGGCTGCTGGGTCGGGGGCTGCTGCGTGGGCGGTTCCTGGGCGAACGCGGCGGCCGGCAGCATGGCCAGCGCCAGAGCACTTACGATTACACGACGCATCCGATCTCCTCCTATTGTCGAACACCAAAAAAACGACACTTTACCGTACGGCTCCGCCGCCGGACCAGCTTTGGGACGAACTGGCCTCACACAAATACCTGAAGAATCTCGTTGGCAAGGAGCATGCCCTCCCGTGAAAACCGGAGATGGCGGCCGTCGCTGATCAACAGGCCATCGTCGATGAAGGGTGCCAACGAGGTCCCATATTTACCCCAAATGTCGGTGCCGTATCGAGCCCCAATTTCGGCGAGGTCGATTCCATCGTTCAAACGAAGGCCGGTGAAGAGCGCCTCCTCCAGCCGTTCCGCACCTGATAGCTCACGCCGTTCGGACACGACGCTCATCGGCAGCGCCTTCGAGTCAACCCGGCCATCCAGTCTCGAGATGTACTCCTCGGTGGACGATACGTTCTTCCAGCGAACACCCCGACGGGTTGAGTGCGCCCCGCAGCCGAAGCCGATCCACTCGCCGTCCTGCCAGTACTTCAAGTTGTGACGCGACTCCCGGCCGGGACGGGCCACGTTGGAGATCTCATATTGACGATAGCCAGCCCGTTCCAGCCGGTCCAGGCTCCACAAATACATCTCCGCCGCGTCGTCATCGGGCGCCTGCGACCACCCGGCCCGCGCCATATCTTCCTTCAGCGGAGCGTTTGGATACAGTTCCAGCAGGTACAACGATGCGTGGTCGGGCCCGACGGCGATCAGCTCATCGACGTTGTAGCGCCAGTCGGCCCGGGTCTGCTGCGGCAGCCACATCATCAGGTCCAGGCTGATGTTGTCGAACCCGGCGGCCCTGGCCTCCCGCACGGCTTCCCGGGCACGATCGGCTGAATGCACTCGTCCCAGGCGGCGCAGCTCCTCGTCGCGGAACGACTGGACGCCAAAGCTGATCCGATTGACACCAGTTTCGCGAAAACGATCCATCCGTTCGCGCGAGGAGGTCTCCGGATTGGTTTCGAGGGTGATCTCCGCGCCGGCGGCGACATCGAACGCGCTCCGGCTCGCCGCGATCAGCCGCCCGATCTCGGCCGGATCCAACAGGGACGGCGTGCCGCCACCGAAGAAGATCGAGTCCACGGGGCTCCCGTCGGCCGCCAGAGCGATCTCGCGCTCCACCGCCGAGACATACCGCTCCTTCAACGCCTCATCGAGCAGGCCGCGATTGAAGTTGCAGTAGTTGCAGATCGAACTGCAGAACGGGACGTGGATGTAAACGCCTACCACTGACGCTGGAGGATGGTAAATGGTCGATGGTAAATGGTAAAAAGCGCGGACTGGGGCGCTCGGTGTTGAATTCGGGTCGGTGAACATCGCCCGCCCTACGGGCAGCCCTTCACTCCAATCGTTTTACCATCGACCATTTACCATTTTCCATTTCAGCGTCAGGAACCAGCTTTGCCGCCGGTCCAGCCGGTAAATGGTAGATGGTCGATGGTAAATGGTAAAAAGCGCGGATTGAACCGCTCGGCGCTGAATTCGGGTCGGTGAACATCGCCCGCTCTACGGGCAACCTTTCACTCCAATCGTTTTACCATCGACCATTTACCATTTTCCATTTCAGCGTCAGGAACCAGCTTTGCCGCCGGTCCAGCCGAGATCGGCCTTGCCGCGTAACGGAGCGTCGCGAAGGGACGGCTTCAGCTGGGCGCGTACTGTCTTGCTCGCCCTGGCCGGCAGCGCGCGTCTGCCCGCGCTCTGCGCCTTGCGCTTCCAGGCCATCAGCAGGTCATCGGGGCCTGCGTTGGTCGGGGCGTGCCGGAAGTCAGCGCCGTCCCACTCCAGGAACTCGCACATCTCGTGCAGCCGGGAATGAATGCGGAAGCCGATGCGCTCCTTCAAACTGAAATCCGAACTCTCGACCTCCGCGTCATCCGGCGTGTCGTCGTAGTTGGACGTGAAGATCGTGTGCCGCCGCTCGTTGTAGCGCGTATTCACGATCAGGTTCATCGTTTCCTCGACCCACTCGGACGTCTTCTCCGACCCGAGGTCGTCGAGCACGAGCAGGTCCGCCTCCATGACGGGGCGCAGCACGTCCATCTCCGCGGTCTTCACGGTCGGGTTGTAGGTGCTGCGGATCACGCGCAGCAGATCGCGCGTGTCATAGAAGAGGCCACGCGCGCCGCGCGTGACGACGACGCGCCGGAGGACGGCTACGGCGAGATGTGTCTTGCCGATCCCCGGAGGGCCGATGAGACAGAGCCCCTTCGACGCGGCCGGGAACTCGTCGGCGAACCACTTCGCCTGCCGCACGGCGGCGAGCAGCTTCTCGTTCGGGTATGTGACGAAGGTTTCGAGCTCGCAGCGCCGATAGCGCGGCGGTATGCGCGCTTCCTCGAGCAACCGGGCGTTCACTCCCTCGCGCCAGCAATCGCATCGCGCAACACGACGCGTGCCGTTTACTTCCACCGGCTTCCAGCCGGTATCGTCGCAGAGGGAGCACATGGGAACGGAAGTGATTCTAACATCCGTCACGATCGAGCGACAGCCACAGATTGAATAGACCGGCAGCCACCCTCTGAAACGGGAGGCGTCGTCTTGAATTCGCGGAGAAGTGTCTCAATACCTCACCGCGGAGAACGCAGTGGACGCAGAGAATTCAGGTTTTTCAATCGGGTTGTACAACGTCGGGGTTCACCCCGAAGCCGTTCACGCCACGATCCCAACCCAAGATCCTCTGCGTTCCCGGCGCCCTCCGCGGTGAGGCATTGGGAAAGGTGTCGCGAATCAGCGCGGGTGGCGGTCTTTAGAAGAGTGAAAGCCGCTCAAACCCCTACGCCTTGTGCCGGGGCTCTTCGACCGGCTCGCCTTCGACCGGCGTGGTGTCGGTGGTGGTCGGAGCGGGCGTCCGAACGAGGTTGGTGGGCGACGACTTCACCATGGCGGTGCTGAGGCGCTGCTCCCAGTCGCCGATGCCGCGCGACAGCTCGCGTTTCACGTAGTCCATGAACTCGTTGACTTCGCGCTGCATGGCTTCGATCCTGCTGCGCATGTTCAGGATGATCTCGACCCCGGCCAGGTTGACGCCGAGGTCGCGCGTCAGCGAGAGGATGGTCTCGAGCCGCTCGAGGTCCTCCTCGGAATAGAGGCGCGTGTTGCCTTCGGTGCGCGACGGCTTCAGCAGCCCTTCCCGTTCGTACAGCCGCAGCGTCTGCGGGTGGATGTTGTACTTCTGCGCCACCGCGCTGATCATGTAATACGCTCTGCCGCTGCGTTTCGTCGTCATATCTCTGGGACCTCGAACTGCCGCCCGAGTTCCTTCCTCACGTCGGCTGGATTCAGCCGCGCAAGCTCCCTCATCAGTTCCTTCGAACGTTCATCGAGGATCGGTGGAAGCGTGAGCCGGACCTCGATCCAGAGATCGCCGCGCGCCCCGCCTCGCAATGGCACGCCGCGTCCGCTCACCCGGAAGCGCTGCCCGGCC
>DASWVN010000227.1:0-3820 GCA_036401215.1 Vicinamibacterales bacterium
TGGATCCGCTCCAGAAGGTGGTGTTGTCGGTGCGGACGATCGATACGCGCGCGCCGGGCACCGGCGCGCCGTTGTCGAGACGGGTGACGAAGATGAGCGTGTTCTGCGGACTGTCCTTGACCGTGATCCCGAGGTTCGTGATCTGTACGATCGACGACTTCACGCGGTTGGTGTCGTCGCCGAAGCGCCGGGAGCGCGGGATCGTCTCCCCTTCGCGGATGGCTGCCCAGACGAGACCGGATCCATCGCGAAGCGCGTTCGACAGGTCGAGCCCGTGCGAGAGGATCCGATCCGCGGCGCCGCCGAGCTTTCGGGGAGAGCCAGCCTCCGACGGCGATTCATGGAAGCGCTTGTCGCGAAGCCGGCGCAGCAGCGGCATGAGGTCCTGCGGCCGGATCGGTGCCGCCCACTGCGTCACGTCCGCCAGGTTGCGGGCGTAGAAGGGCAACTGCGCACCGCCGTCCTTCTCCCACACCCCTTCTCCATCGCCGAAGCTGGTGAACGCGCGCATGTGCCAGTTCTCGACGATGCCGACCCAGCGATAGCCGAGGGTCTGGCCGTCCGCGGACTTCATGTCGGGCGCGAGCGTGACGGCGTAGCGGCGATCGGGAGGCTGCGAGGCGTACCCGGCGTCCTCGAGGACGAGCCCCCATCCGTAGTCGAGCTGATCCTCTGATCGGCGTGGCGTCTCGGTCTTCTCGACGGCGGTATCGCCCGACGTGATATCAGCAACCGCGATCGACGTGGCGAAGTCGCCGACGCGCACCGGCGCACGCATGCGGATCGGATTGCGCGCATCGGCATCGCATTGCGACGTGCACCAGAAGCCGTTGACGAAGAACGCGGGCTCCGCCCGGAATGTGTACTCCTGCGTTCTCCCCGGCGTTGCTGGTCCGGCAGGCGATCGCACCCCGGCGCCGAGCGTCAGCTTGATCTGACTCTCGGGCGCGATCACGGCCGTCGTCTCGAACGCCACGAAGTCCGGCGACTCAGGGAACCGCTTCTTGTCCCAGTCGTTCGTGAGCTGCAATGGGACCGGAGCGTTCGACGACGCCACGGCACGCGTGGCCTGCACCTTCGCGTTGAATCGTTCGAGCGACGCGGCATCGATGGCGTTCAGGCGCGCGAGCGCTTCGGGCGTGAACGCGGGCGGCGTCCACTCGTGCGGTTCGTGCGCGGCTTTCAGCGCCGCGGCAATCGAGGATCCGTTCACCGGCTGGTTGAAGCGCAGCAGGAGGACCATCCGTCCGTCGACAGTGCCGCCGCGGCGGTACCACTGCGTGCGCAGCAGCCGCACTGTCGGCGTCGTGAATCGGAACGTGACCGGTTTGGCCAGCTTGCGTCCGCTCACCGCGGTTGCGCTCGTCTCGACGGTCACCTCATACGTCGTCGCGAACGGCAGCGGCTGCTTCGGATCCGGCGTGAAGATCAGGATCGTCGTGCCCGACCACCGAAAGGATCCTGGAATGGCCGGAGAGATCCTGACGAACGGCGCCTCGGGCCGCGCCGGGATCCGGCCCAGCGTCACCATCGGCTCGGAGAACACGATCCGGATCTCGTTGGCCTCGTCGAGGCTGGCGATCTCCCCCTGCGGGCCCATGTTGACGACGGTCAGCATCGGCGGCGCCTGCGCGTCGCCCCGGACCGTGAAGCAGAGGATGAGGATCCAGGCAGAAAGGAACAGAAGGCGTTTCATATCGCTGTTGTCCCGGCGGGATGAGACGGTGGGGAGTCCGGCCATCCGAGGCTCTCGGAAGATTAGACACTAAGTGCGCGGCTTTGGATTGTGGAGCCGCCTGACCGCGGTGCGCGGTGCGCGGTCCGCGGTCCGGGGGTGCGCGGTCCGCGGTCCGCGGTGCGCGGTCCGCGGTCCGGGGGTGCGAGGTGCGGGGTCCGGGGGTGCGGGGTATGCCGCGGACGAAAGCCGCGCCCTACGAGAGTACTAGCGCCCGCGTAGGGCGCGGCTTCAGTCCGCGCCGGTCACGGGAGGATCGGGTAAACAGGGTAGACGTCCGCACATGACGTGACAGTAGAATCCCCGGCATGAGATGCATCCTGCTGGCGGTGCTGCTCGTGGCGGGCGTGGGCGCGGAACAGTCGAACGTGCAGTCGTCCCCATCGGGAACAGCACGAATCCGGGGATCGGTGGTCGACGCGGGAACCGGAACGCCCGTCCGCCGCGCGTCGCTGCGCTTGACGATGGTCCCGCCCGGACGCGGATCGTGGACCGCGATCTCGGACGGCTCGGGAGCGTTCGAGTTCCCGGATCTGCCGGCCGGGCGATTCGCGCTGTCGGCATCAAAGGGCGGCTACGTCACGGCCGGCCCTGGTCAGAGCCCGGGTGAAGCTTCACGGCGGATCGCCACGACCGACGGCGCAACAGTGGACCTCCCGCCAATCAGGCTGCCGCGCGGCGGTGTGATCACAGGACGGATTCTCGACGAGTACGGCGACACCGTTCCGGAGATCACCGTCCAGGCGTTCCGCGCCGAGTACATCAGCGGCGTTCGCCGCCTGAGTTCAGCCCGGTCCGCGCAGACCAACGACATCGGTCAGTTCCGGATTTATGGATTGCAGCCCGGGACCTACTACGTCGCCGCAAGCGCACGCGGAGCCGATGGCCGCCCGATAACGATTGCCGAGCCGGGGACTGAAGCGGTCGCCGGCAGTGGCGGACTCGCGCCGACGTTTTTCCCCGGCACGGTCCTGGTGAACGATGCGCAGCGCATCGAGGTCTCGGCCGCAAGCGAGATCCCCGGCGTGGATTTCTCGCTGCTGCCGGTCCGCCTCGCTCGCATCACGGGCACCATCGTCGATTCGCGCAGCAGGCCCGTGTCCGGCTACGTCGTCATGCTGAACCAGGCCAGGCCGGAAGCCTGGCAGATCGGGCAGCTCAAGGTAGCGGAAGCAGACGACTCGGGGCGCTTCACGCTCGCGGACGTTCCTCCCGGAGAATACCGCCTCGACGTTCGCTCGAAGGCCAGTATCGAAGCGATCGCGCAGACCGGTGGCAGCGTCGGACAATCGCAGGCCGACGATGCGCCCGAGTTTGCGAGCGTGCCGCTCAACGTGAGCGGTGGGGACATGGCGGGTCTCACGATCCGGCTCACGGCGGGCTTCGAGATCAGAGGCCGCCTCGCTGCCGGGGGATCCTCGCTCGGCCCTGACGAGTTGAAGGCGATCAGAGTCTCGGCGCTGGAAGGGATTCCCGGGATGTCGGCGACGCTGCTGGCCGCAGGCGGATCCGTTCACGAAGACGCGACGTTCCGCGTCCGCGGGCTGATCGGCCGGCGGTTCGTGCGCGTCTCGGGTTTGCCGCAGGGCTGGGTGCTGGAAAGCGTCCGCGCCGGTGGATTCGACGTCACCGACGCCGGGATCGACATCCAGCAGGACGTTCACGACGTCCAGATCACGATCACCAACCAGGCAGGCACGATCGCGGGCATCGTCACGGACTCATCCGGCCAGCCCGTCGCTGGAGCCGCGGTGGGGATCTTTCCGGAAGACCGTGATCGTCGTGCGGCTCCCTTGAACCGCTTCGTCGTCTCCAGGCGCACCGGGCCGGATGGGCGGTTCGAGATCAAGGGGCTGCCGCCGGCTGCCTATTACGCGTTCGCCGTGCCGCGTCTGACCGACGGCGAGTGGGCCCAGCCGGATCAGCTCGAGGGAAGGACCGCGCACGCCACGCGGGTCACGATCGATGCGGGGCAGTCGATCAACGTCGCGCTGCGTCTGCTGGACCGCTGACGGCGGATCGGAGGCGGGACGGGTTCAGCTCGCACCGATTCCGATCCTGTGCAAAGATGCGCGGAGGAGGAAG
>DASWVN010000228.1:0-59188 GCA_036401215.1 Vicinamibacterales bacterium
CATTTTCGTGAACTCTGCCTCGGTCGCGGCGAGTTGCTGGTCTCCCCACGGGTTGTCCTCAGGGAAACCGGTCGCATGCGACATGAGGTGCCGCACGGTGATCTTCGGGGAGTCCGTCGTCGGGTACCGCAGGTTCTTCAGTTCGGGAACGTGGCGTTCGGCGAGATCGTCGAGCGAGAGCTTCCCCTCGTCACGCAGCTTCATGATCGCCATCGCCGTGAAGCTCTTGGTCATCGACGCGATGCGGAACACCGAGTCGCGCGTGACCGGCGCCTTCGACGGCAGCTCCCGATAGCCCGCGACTCCGAGATGGGCGAGTTCGCCATCGATCACGATGCCCCACGCCGCTCCCGGCACGTGCTGGCGTTCCATGAACGCGTGCACCAGCTTGTCGATTTCGGGGAACGCCGTCGCGAGCTTCGCGCGACGACCGGGATCCTCGAAGGTCGCAGGCGGATACGTCATGCCCTGCTGCGCGGCCTGCGCGGACAGGTTCGCCGGTCCACCGGTGGCGGTCAGGGCCATGATGCCGACGCACAACGCGACTGATCGAATTCTCATGGTCTGCACTTTATGCCGGGTCGTCGGAGGGCCGCAAGCGTTCACGATCCGGGCGCGCCCTTGATGAGCAGCGGTTCCGGGACCCACCGGATCAACACGGTCCGCAGCGCCTTCCGGAAACGGCTGCGTGTGGTCGTCATCGCGGCGATCCGCGGCCCCATCGCGATGAGCCGGCGCGTCCGCGGCGATCGCACCCGCTCGTACGTGCGGAGGGCGTGCTCCACGTCCCCGGCATCCTTCAGCGCCGCACCAAGCGCCGCACCAAGCGCCACCGCGTCCTCCAGCGCCTGGGCCGCGCCCTGCCCCGTATGTGGCAGCACGGGGTGCGCCGCGTCGCCGAGGAGCGTGATGCGCCCTGCGCCCCAACGGCGAAGCGGCGCGCGCCGGAACAACTCGTCGAGCCGCAGATCGGAGTCTTCGGTCCTCTGCGTGATGTCGCGAAAGCGTGGATCGAAGCCGTCGCTCATGCGCTCGAGCACTGCCCTGGCGTCGAGGGGGCCGCGCCTGACGTCGTCGGCCAGCAGCGACATGTACCAGTAGACCGCGTCCGCGCTCGCACGTGCTACCGCAGCCTCGACTCCATCGCCCAGATACCCTACGCCAGCGAGATCGCGCAGGTGATGGGCGACGCCGTGCGCGACTCCGCGCAGGGCGAAGTAACCACTCGACACCGGCGGAGGCTCGTCTGGATGAAGCTGGCGGCGCAGGACGGACGCGACACCATCGGCGCCAACGACGACGTCCGCTTCGTCGGTGCGGCCGTCGGCAAGACTCAGCGTGGCCGAACGCCCGGCGGTCGTGCACCCGGCTGCTTCCGACGCGAGGACCAGCGTGCCCTCGCCGACAGCCTCCATCAGCGCGCCGTGCAGGACGGGGCGCAGCGCCATGAACAGCCGTCCGCCCGGCTGCGCCCTGAACGCACGGATCAGCCGTCCGTCGGCATGGCAGACTTCGAACTTCGTTGCAGGCGCCCCTTCAGCCCTGATCCGGCTTCCGATTCCGAGTTCGTCCAGGGCGGCCATCGCGTTCGGCGCCAGAAGCAGCGCGAACCCGAGTTCGCGCGGGCTGGCGGACCGCTCGTAGATCCGCACCTCCCACCCCGCTTTGCGGAGCGCAATCCCCGCAGCGAGACCGCCGATGCCGGCGCCGACGATGAGCGCCTTGCGCGTTCTCACCTGCCCCTCGGGCGACGCCACCTGCGGAGCACGATCGCGTAGACCAGCAGGTTCAGAATCAGCGCAGCGAATCCAAGCGTCACCTGCGTCTCGCGCGTCAGGCCTTCCGGATAGATGACGGGCATCAGATACCGCGCAATGAAGTCGCCGTGGTACGTCGGCTCACCGGCAAGCGCGCGCAGCCGGTTCTCGAGCGGCGTGAGCGGGCAGATCCAGCCGCCGAACTCGATCGCGACGCCCCAGAGCGCCGCGGGGATGTGCGCCCAGACGATCCAGCGCCATCGCACCGCCAGCAATCCGCCGAGCACGACGAAAAGGACGAACAGGAAGTGCAGAACGAGGACGGCATCCGCGAGAACGGAATACATCGGTCCTGGCGCGCTACTTCAGACCGACACCTCCGACGGGAGTGGTGATGAAACGCTCGCCGAAGCCAGTGATCATGGGACGCGCCCTGGTGATGGCCGCCTGCACCTCCGGCAGCGAGAGCGATGCCTTATGACTCGCTTCGCTGTCCCACACCTCGGTGATCCAGATCGCGTTCGCGTCCGCAGGGTCACTGGCGATGATGTAGCTGAGGCAGCCCGGCATCCTCTCAGTGCCCTCGAGGAGGATGCCGATGAGCGCGTCGCGCTGCCCCGGAGCTGCCATCATCTTGCCGATCAATCCATACATCGTTCAGGTCCTTTTCGCCTGGAAGCGGAAACAGTCGACCACATGGTCGTTCACCAGTCCTGTCGCCTGCATGAAGGCGTAACAGATCGTCGAGCCGACGAAGTTGAAGCCGCGCTTTTTCAGGTCCTGGCTCAGCGCGTCGGATTCCAGTGTTTGTGCCGGCACGTCCTTCATCGACGTGCGCCGGTTCACCAGCGGCCGGCCGTCGACGAACCTCCAGACGTAGGCATCGAAGCTGCCGAACTCCTTCTGGACCGCGAGGAATGCCTTCGCGTTGCGGACCGTGCTCTCGATCTTGAGTCGATTGCGGACGATCCCGTCGTTGGCCAGGAGCTTCTCGATCCGCGCCGGTGTGAAACGCGCCACCTTTGCCGGATCGAAATTCGCGAACGCCTCACGGTAGGCGTCGCGCTTTCGGAGGATCGTCTCCCAGCTCAGGCCCGCCTGCGCTCCCTCGAGGGTCAGGAACTCGAAGAAGCGAATGTCGTCGTGAACCGGAACGCCCCACTCCCGATCGTGGTACTCGATCATCTCGGGCGAGCGCGCCCAGGCGCAGCGAACGGCCGTTTCAGGAGGCATTCGCCTCAGCTTAACTCAGGTGATGGTCGTTCGATGGGGACGGTCAGCGCTGGAATGACGCGAGGGATTCGCGCGTGATCTGGACTTCGCGCACCTCGCCGGAGGTGCCGAGGGGCCTGCCCGGGACGCCGTTGACGGAGTACTCGAACGCGCCGGCGTCACCAATGCGGAACCAGAACTCGTTCGTCGCTTCGAGCGTGATCGTCTCACCCGGGTGGAGAAGCCGGTAGAGCACGCGGTTGCCGTCGGCCGCGGCCGCCACCCACATCACACGGGTGGGACGAATCTCGATCCTCAGCGTTTGCGGCGCGGCGGCGGCGGGGCTCGTGGCAGGTTCCGGCGGAACCGCAGGTTTGACGACACCAGACGTTCCGATCGGCTGCGGCCCGGCCGCGGTTTCGGGCGCCTCGCGGTTCAGGGCCCACACGAGCGCAAGAACTGCCGCGACCACTGCAACGGTCGGCCAGGCGCGGCGCGGGGATCTCAGGGTCAGGGATTCGTCGACAGGGAGCCGCGGCGCCTGCCGTTCGATGACGACCGGCGCCGCCGCATTCACCGCGGCCGCCCGACCCGTCCGAGTGTCATACGCGGCGACGATCTCGTCGGCCGGCAGGTGCAGTTCGCGAGCGTAGGTCCTCAGGAAGGCGCGGGTGAAGAACTCGCCGGGCAACTGCTCGAAGTCGCCCCGCTCGATCGCCTGAAGGAATGCGGACTTGATTTTCGTGCGCTCGGAGACCTCCTCGACGGTCAGCCCCGCCTGTTCCCGTGCCGCACGAAGCGCGCCGGAGAGGTCGGTCACGTTGCGCCCCGGCTGCAACTCCCGCACCAGCCGGGTGCTGCGCCGCACGCGGTCTCACGGCCAGCTCAGCTGGAGGGAGTGTCCGTGTTTGGCAGCCGTTTGTCTGCGCACCGATCACGTCGAGCGGCAGCCCCCTGCGGTTCAACACGGAGACCGCCAAGGAGCAGAGCACACCGAGGAGATCGGCCGACTGCAGGCGCCTGCCGGGCCCCAGCATCGCTTCGACGAAACAGACCTTTGCGAATCTCTGCGGTCTCTGCGTCTCCGTGAGACCAGGGACACGTGGCTGTCGCCCGGCTAAGCCACTCCGTCAAAGAAGTCGACAACGCCTGTATCGAGGGAGTACTCGGCGCCGACGACCAGGAGGCCATCCTTCTGGATGAGCTGCTCGAGGACCTCGGAGCCGTTGCGCAGGTGGTTGGCCGACACGCGGATATTGGCGCGGACGGCGGCCCTGACGAGCGCTTCAGGCTGTTGCGCCAGATCGGTCGCGAGCAGGGCTTCGACCGACGGGCGGACGCGATCCACGATCGATCGCAGGTTGCGCGACTGGTCGCGGGACGGCCGCGCCAGTTCCTCGAGGGTCGCGGTAATCGCGCCGCAGGTGGAGTGGCCGAGCACGACCACGAGCCTGGTGCCGAAGCGGGCCGCGGCGAACTCCACGCTGCCGACCTGCGACGGCGCGACGATGTTGCCGGCGACGCGGATGACGAAGAGATCGCCGAGCCCCTGGTCGAAGACGATCTCGGCTGGCACGCGCGAGTCGGAGCAGCCGAGGATGATGGCAAACGGCTCCTGCCCGTTGGTGAGTTCGTGCCGGCGGCCGGGGCCGACCAGCGCCTCGCTGCTGCGAGACTCGGAGACGTACCGCGCGTTGCCTTCGCGGAGGCGGTGAAGGGCTTCGAGGGCTGTCAGCATCTCAGTGCACCTGGCAGGCTTCGAGCAGGTTGCCGTCGGGATCCCGGAACGTGAAGAACGTGACTCCGCCCCCGCCGGCGAGCGGTCCGACGTCGACGCCGCGCCCCGCCAGCAACTCCCGCGTCTCCTTTGCATCCTTCACGGAGAAGATCGGAAACGTCGCCGACTGCGTGCGCGGCGGCAGGCCCTCACCCGGCTTCAACTCCCACAGCGTCAGGCTCGTCGTCCCACCGAGCGAGAACACGGCCAGGCGCTCCGCAGCGTCGAAATAGGGCTCGTCGAAGCCGAAGGCGGCGCGATACCAGTCGCGAGCCGCCTCGACGTTCGTGACACGAATGAGTACGGTATCCAGTCCGAGAAACACGCCGGTTGACATGACTTGTCGAATTCGTCTCCTGAAAGGTTTGCGTCGAGCCGCGGCCTACCGGCCGCTGAACTTTGGTTTCCGCTTCTCGAGGAACGCGGTCGTGCCTTCCTGCTTGTCCTCGGAGCTGTAACAGATGGCCTGGGCCAGCGTTTCGATCAACAGGCCCGAGTCGAGATCGACGCGCGCCGAGGCGTTCAGCGACAACTTGGCGAGCCGGGCGGCGAGCGGCCCCTGGCGCAGGATCTTCTTCGCCAGCTCGCGCGCACGCACCTGCAGCTGTGACGCCGGCATCACGGCCGTCACGAGGCCGATGTCGAGGGCCTGCTTCGCATCGATGATCTCCCCGGTGAGCACGAGATGCTTCGCCCAGCCGAGGCCGACGATGCGCGGCAGGCGCTGCGTGGCACCGGCGCCCGGGATGATTCCGAGCCCGAGTTCAGGCTGACCGAACTTCGCCGTGTCGGCAGCCACGCGAACGTCGCACGCAAGCGCCAGCTCGCAGCCGCCGCCGAGCGCGTATCCATTCACGGCCGCGATCACCGGCTTGGGACACCGGTCGATCTTCGCGAAGAGCGCCGAATTGATGGCCGAGAGCCCGTCGTCTCTGGTGCGCGCGCGGATGTCGTTGATGTCGGCGCCGGAGACGAACGACGACTCTCCCGCTCCGGTGATGATGAGCACGCCGGCCGCGTCGTTCACAGCGAGGTCGTCCAGCGCGCGATGCAGTTCGTTGACGGTCTCCAGATTCAGCGCGTTCTTGACCGACGGGCGATCGACGGTGATGGTGGCGATCGACTCGGAGAGGTCTATGCGGATGTTTGCTAAGTCGGACATTCTGTCTGCATTTCTCAATGCGCGTGGGGCCCCACCCCCACGCGCTCTCGCTCGGCGGTCCGCCTGCGGCGGACTTCCCTCCGGCGCCTCGCCCGGGCCGCAGGCGCTGCTCAGTACTCGTAGACGCCGCGACCCACTTTACGGCCAAGACGACCGGCGTTGACGTACTGCCGCAGCAACGGGCAGGGACGGTATTTCTCCCCCAGCGTCTTGTGCAGATACTCCAGGATGCTCAGGCGTGTGTCGAGGCCGACCAGGTCCACGAGTTCGAACGGTCCCATCGGATGGTTGAGTCCGAGCTTCAGCGCCTTGTCGATGTCGCGCGCCGACGCGACACCTTCCATCAGCATGTAGAACGCCTCGTTGCCGATGCTGGCGTTCACGCGTGACGTGATGAAGCCGGGAGATTCGCGAACGAGGACGGTCTCCTTCCCCATCTGCCGCGACACGTCCTCGATCGCCTGAAGCGTTTCGGGCGCGCTTTCGAGCGCCCGGACGATCTCGATCAGCTTCATGCGGTGGACCGGATTGAAGAAGTGCATCCCGGCGACGCGGGATGGGCGCTTCATCGATCCGGCCATCTCGGTGATGCTGAGCGCCGAGGTGTTGGTCGCCACGATCGCGGATTCCGGCGCCAGGCGGTCGACGTCGGCGAGCAGCGCCAGCTTCAGATCAATCCTTTCCGGCGCCGCCTCGATGATGAAGTCCACGCCGTCGAGCGCCTCCTCGATGCGGGTCGTGGTGGTGAGTCGCCTTCGCATGGCGTCGGCGTCCGAGGCCTGCAGCTTCCCGAGTTCGATCCCCTTGCGGATGATCGCCTCGATCGCGGCGGCCCCCTTTTCGATGGACGCATCCGCCACGTCATACATGCGGGTCTGGTATCCGCCGGCCATGGCGGCGTGGGCGATGCCATGCCCCATGGTCCCGGCGCCGAGAACGGCTATCTGCCTGATCTGCATATATCGGTGAGCACCTCCATCGCGTGCTCGATCTCTTCTGCCGTGTTGTAGAAGTGCGGCGCCATGCGGATACCGGCGCCTGGCCGGTAATCCACGATGACCTCGCGACGGATCATCTCGTCGGCCGCCGCCTTGCCGTTCGGCACGTCGATGATCACCGAGCCCCCACGCTCCGCGTCATCTTCCGGCGTGTTGATACGGAAGCCTGCCCCCCTGGCAAGGTCCATCAACAGGCGCGTCAGACGCAGCGACTTCTCGCGGATGGCCGGGACACCAATTTCCCGGACGATCTCGTAGCCGGCGCGCGCCGAGTAGAGCGAGGGGACGTTCGGCGTGCCGCTCTGGAAGCGTTCCGGCGCGTCGGCGTACTCGATCGCGCCGGGCGCGAACTCGAAGGGATGCGCGTGCGCTGCCCATCCGACAATGCCGGGTGCCACTTCATTTGCCAGGTCGGGCCGCACGTATAGATAGCCGGCCCCCGGGCCGCCGCACAGCCACTTCACCGATCCGCCGACGGCGAAGTCGGCTCCGAGCTTCTCGATCTCGAGCGGGACTGTCCCCGCCGCCTGGTAGACGTCGAGGATCACGCGCGCGCCAACCCTGTGCGCTTTCTCGATGATCGCCGGGACCTTCTGGATGTAGGCGCTCTTGAACAACACGTAGGACAGCGGCACCAGGACGGTGCGCTCGTCGATCGTGTCGAGCATTGCATCGAGATCCGTGCGCATCGCGTCCGGAGACTTCACGTAGACGATCTCGGCGCCGTAGCGGCGGAACCCCTCGAACAGATACATGTTCGACGGGAACTCGAGGTCGGTCATCACGATCCGGTTCCGTGGGCCGGTGAACGTGTGGCAGGAGGCGATGATCGCCATCGCCACGGTCACGTTCTGGTGCATCGAGATCGTGCCGGGCTGCACGCCGAGGACCGGGGCGAGCAGGTCGCCCGTCGTCCGCCCGATCTCCCACCACCCTTCATGCCACGCTCGTACGCCTCGCGACGACCACTCGTCGGCAAACTGCTGCAGGTACGTCTTCGTCCGCTTCGGCATCGCGCCGAGCGAGTGGCTCACCAGGTAGGTGCAGGTATCAACGATGGGGAACTCCGCGCGCCAGCGGAGAAGCGGATCGTCGGTCACAAGAGAGTATTCTCTCAACTTCAAACGCCAAACTCCAAACTCCACACCTCCAACTTCAAACTTCCAACCTCCATCCTCACTCGCGGGATTGGGCCACGTCGATATTTGAAGTTTGGAATTTGAAGTTTGGAGTTTGGAGTTATCGAGCGAAGGTCTGAACCGCGTTGTCGTAGAGGATCTTCCGTCTGGCCTCATCGCTCAACGGCAACTGCAGAAATGTTTCGACGTTCTGGCGCATCGACTTGATGCCCGGGCTGGGCCAGTCGGTGCCCCACACCGTCTTGTGGGCAATCTTCTCGAGCCGCGGAAAGTATTCGAGCAGCTTCGCCGGCGGGATTCCCGACACTTCGAGGTAGACGTTCGGGTGCCGGCGGACCACGAAGAACGCGGCGTCCATCCAGATCGGCCGTCCGCCGTGCGCCAGCAGGATCTTCAGCTTCGGAAAGTCGATCGCCACATCATCCACGTCCATCGGATCCCCGAAGCGTGACCGTGCGCCCGGAAACACCGACGTTCCCGTATGGATCGTGACCGGAATCCCGGCCGCTTCGGCCCTCCGGTAAATCTCGGCGAGTCCCGGGAGCGTATCCTGATAGGCGTTGGCGCGAAAGAGCTGGTGAGGCGGATGGATTTTCAGCGCACGCGCCCCCATCTCGATGACGCGATCGGTCTCACCACCGGGATCGCCGGTGAACGCCGGGTGCACGGACCCGAAGGGGATCAGGCGCGACGGGTCTGCGGACGCGTAGTTCACCATCCACGCGTTCACCTCGCTCGTAAACCCCATCACGTCGGGGCTCACGTAGTTGATCAACCCGACGCGTTCGATCCCGTCCGCATCCATCTGCCGCAGCAGCTTCGCAGGATCGGCGGCAAATGCTTCGAACGTCGCCCGGTCCTTCTTCTGCCAGAACGTCGTCTGCACGTCCGGCTTCATCATGTGGAACGGCTGGATGTGGATGTGGGCGTCGAAGACGGGGGGCATCGTGTCAATTCCCAACTACACAACGACCAATTTCCAAAACACGCTCCTTGGGAATTGAACGTTGTGAAGTTGGGCGTTCACATGTTCAGATCCACCCAGACCGATTTGACCTGCGTGTAGTGCTCCAGCGCGTGCGCGCTCATTTCGCGTCCGAAGCCGCTCTGCTTGTAGCCGCCGAACGGCGCCGCCGTGTCGTAGACGTTGTAGGTGTTGATCCAGACGGTGCCCGCCTGGAGCTTGCTCGCGACGTAGTGCGCCTTCTTGATGTCCTTCGTCCACACGCCGGACGCGAGACCGTAGGGGGTATCGTTTGCCCGCGCAATGGCTTCATCGAGGTCCGCGTACTCGATGGTCGCGAGCACCGGGCCGAAGATCTCCTCGCGTGAGATTGTCATCTCCGGCTTGACGTCGGCAAACACTGTCGGCTTGTAGAAGTAGCCTTTGCCGGTGCCGATGTCGGTCCGTTCGCCGCCGGCCACGAGGGTGGCGCCCTCTTTCTGCGCGGATTCCACGTAGCGCATGACGGTTTCCAGCTGCTTCTTCGACGAGAGCGCGCCGAAGCGGGTCTTCGGGTCCATGGGATCGCCGGCGACCATCTTCTTCGTGCGCGCGGCGAGCTTGTCGACGAACTCGTCCTTGATCGACTTGTCGACGAGCAGGCGGGATCCGGCGGCGCAGACCTCTCCCTTGCCGTAGAAGATGCCGATCGTGGCGCCGCGCACGGCCGCCTCGATGTCGGCGTCGGGCAACACGATGTTCGGCGACTTGCCGCCGAGTTCGAGCGTGATCTTCTTCAGGGTGTCGGCCGAGCCCCGCATGATGTTCTTGCCGGTGCTCGTATCGCCGGTGAACGCGATCTTGTCGATGCCGGGATGCTCGACGATCGCCTGCCCCAGCTTCGCGCCCGGGCCCGACAGCACGTTGAGCACGCCCGGCGGCAGGCCGACGTCGAGGGCGATCTCACCGAGTGCCAGCGCGGTGAGTGGCGTCTGACTTGCCGGCTTCACGATGATCGTGTTCCCCGTGGCGAGTGCCGGCGCGATCTTCCACACCGCGATCAGGAGCGGGAAGTTCCAGGGGACGATCGCCGCGCAGACGCCCAGCGGCTCGCGCAGTGTGTAGTTGAGGTAGTTTCCTTTGACGGGGATGGTCTCCCCCATCACCTTGTCGGACCAGCCGCCGTAGTACTCGAAGCACTCCGCCGCCAGCGGGATCTCGATGTGCCGCGACTCCATGATTGGCTTGCCGTTGTGGAGCGTCTCGAGTCGCGCGATCTCGTCGGCGCGCTCCATGAGCCGCTCGCCGAGCTTCCGCACGAGGCGGCCACGCTCGCGGGCCGACATCTTGCCCCACGGCCCGTTCAACGCCGCGCGCGCGGCCTCGACGGCGGCGTTCAGATCCTCGACATCGGCGGAGGGCACCGTGGCGCACACCTCCTCGGTCGCGGGGTTGACGACGTCCATCGTCTTGCCCGACGCGGCGGGACGCCATTCGTTGTTGATGAAGAGTTGTTTTTGATCGACGGCGGTTACAGACATGTGAACGGCCTGACGGGTTTCATGGCACGATGGCCACTAAGAACACGAGGGACACGAAGAAGAACACAATCAATTATCTATCTTTGTGTCCTTGGTGTTCCTGGCGTCCTTCGTGCTGATACGCGTTTACGCGGGGGCTGCCGCTACTTGCCCGAAAATTGCGGCTTTCGCTTCTCCAGATTGGCGAGCAATCCCTCTTTCGCGTCTTCCCCCTGGAACAGCAGCTGTTGGAGTTCACGCTCGATCGCCAGCCCCTCGAGGAAGCCGGCTTCGGCGCCCGACTGGACGGCGCGTTTCATCCGTCCCACCGCCTTGCTCGCCTTGTTCGGCGGCGTGAACCCCTTCGCATACTCGTGGACGGCGTCGGCGAAGCTGCGTCCCTTCAGCTGTTCCTCGCCCCAGACCTCGGTGACGATCCCGAGGGCGTGCGCCTCGTCGAAGGACATCAGCCGGCCGGTTGCCATCAACTCGATGGCGCGCGCCTTGCCGACGAGCCGCGCCAGCCGCTGCGTGCCGCCGGTGCCCGGCAGCACACCGAGCGCCACTTCGGGCAGCCCGATCTTGCCGGCGTCCTTCTTCGCGATCCGGATATCGGCGGCCATCGCGACCTCGAGCCCGCCGCCCACCGTGTGACCGTTCAACGCCGCGATCACCAGCTTCGGCGTCTGCTCCAGCCGGTTGAGCGTCTCGTTGGCGTGCAGGCAGAAGTAGTACTTGAACTCGGGATCGGCGTCCTTCAGCATCCCGATGTTCGCCCCCGCGCAGAAGAACTTCTCCCCCGCGCCGCGAATGACGATGACGTGGACGTTGGGATCCATTCGCGCGGCGAGCACCGCGGAATCGATCTCCAGCATCATGTCGTACGAGTACGTGTTGGCTGGAGGATCACTGAGTTCGATCGTGGTGATGCCGTCGGCTACGCTGACGTTGATTCTCTGGGTCGCCATCGGTCAATGCTGAATGCTGAATGACGAATGCTGAATGACGAATGCTGAATGTCCAATGATGATAGTTCAGCATTCAGCATTCGACATTCAGCATTGACAGCGTTCGCTCACGCTTCAGTGCGAACGTATTCGAAATTGAGCGGCATCCGGTTGATGCCGCGGAGCGGCGGCGCGATGTAGTTGGCGAACTTGCCGGGCTCGTACACCGGGCGCGACATGATGCTCAGCAGGTACTCGCGGTCGGCAGGCGACGGCAGCCACTCGTTCCTGCGGCGCTGCCATTCGTTCTCGGAGACCGGCGCGCCCGATGGCTCGAAGTGCAGCGACCGGAACATCCCGATCCCCCGATTGAACTTGCGGTCGGGGAGCCGGAGCCGCTCCGACATACCGTGCCGTTCGAAGATCTTGTTCCAGCGGACGACCCCCGCCTCGCAGTCCCCGACATACCAGTCGCGCAGCACTTCGTTCATCGCCGACCGCATCGGCACGTGCTGGCGCTGGAGCGTGCCGTCGACCGCCATCTCCATCTCGTAGAACCTGTCGGTCACGAGGTGGTCGTCCCACTTCTCCTCCTGGGCGCGCCCCTTCAGGCCGTTGGCGAAGTACGTCGCCGCGTTGGTCGAGACTTCGTTGCCGTGCAGGTCGAGCGACAGGCTGAACCAGAGATTGATGAACTTCTGGATCGTGGGGATGTCGATGCCTCCCAGCTTGCGGACATCCTCGGAGAAGCCGGCTTCCTTCATCAGCTGACAGGTCCGCTCGATGATCCGCGCGATCCCGGTCTCGCCCACGAACATGTGGTGCGCTTCTTCCGTCAGCATGAACCTCGTCGTCCGCGACAGCGGATCGAGAGAACTCTCCGACAGCGACAGCAACTGTGACTTGCCGTCGCGGTCCGTGAACATGGTGAACATGAAGAAGTCGAGCCAGTTCTCGATCGGCTCGTTGAACGCGTCGAGGATGCGCGGCTTGTCGCGGTTGCCGCTCTGACGCGCGAGCAGGTCCTCGGCCTCGTCGCGCCCGTCCCGGCCGAAGTACGAGTGCAGCAGGTAGACCATCGCCCAGAGGTGGCGTCCTTCCTCGACGTTCACCTGGAACAGGTTCCGCAGGTCGTACATGCTCGGACAGCGCTGGCCGAGCCAGCGCTGCTGCTCGACCGACGCGGGCTCCGTGTCGCCCTGCGTGACGATGAGGCGGCGCAGCTGGTTGCGGAACTCGCCGGGGACCTCCTGCCAGACCGGCTGGCCGAAGAAGTCGCCGAACCCGATGCGGCGATCGTGGACCGGATCGGCAAGGAAGATCCCCCACCGGTACTCCGGCAGCTTCACGTACTCGAAGTGCGCCCAGCCGGATGGATCCACGCTGACCGCGGTGCGGACGTAGACCTGGTGGTAGTCCTGAAAGCCCTGCGGGCCCATGTCCTTCCACCACTGGATGTACTTCGGCTGCCAGTGCTCGAGGGCGCGCTGCAGCCGCTTGTTGCTCGACAGGCCGACGTTGTTCGGAATCTTCTCGGCTGAAATCATGAGGACCTCACGTCGTCAACTCCAAACTCCAAACTCCAAACGCCAAATTCCAAACGCCAACGACCCAACTTCAACTTGGGAGAATTTTGAAGTTTGAAGTTGGGAGTTTGAAGTTTGCAGTTATGTTCTATTGAAGTCGAACTCCGGTCGTTTCTGCGTGCCGTAGGCCGTCAACGCGCCGTTCTCACCTACGGCGTTCGGACGAATGAAGATCCAGTTCTGCCACGCGGTGAGACGACCGAAGATCTTCGTTTCCATGGTCTCGGGTCCCGCGAAGCGGAGGTTGGCCTCCATGCCGGTCAGCGCGTCAGGTGAGAACGCCGCCCGGCTCTCCACGGCGAGCCGCACCTCGTCGTCCCAGTCGAGTTCATCCGGCGCGAACGAGATCAATCCGGCGTCCATCGCCGCCATTGGATCGAACGGCTCGTTTTCGGAAAGCACCTCGTCGACGCGTTCCGGCGTGCCAAGGAAGCGGGTCTGAAGCCGCGTCAGCCCGTTGCTCATCAGGAGCGGACCGCCGTTCATGCCCGACAGCGCGATCGTGTTCGGCTGCTCCGGATCGTCGAGCATGTAGGATCGATCGGCCGCCAGGGCCAGCTCGAACAACGACCCTGCGAAGCAGCTGCCGGGCTCGATCACGGCAAAGAAGCTGCGGGACGTCAGATCCATCCGCTTCAGCGTGCGCTTCATGAAGTGGATGATCTCGCGCACGAGCCAATGGTCCTTGTGCTTCAGCAGCGTCTCGTCGACCGCCAGCACTGCCGCCGGATCACCGGCCGTCTTGACCACGATGGTCCCGATCGACGGCTCGTTGATCCTGAGCCGCAGCAGCGCGTCGTCCAGCTCGCGGAACGCGCGGAGCGGCCAGTACTGATCTCCTGCCGCGAGGATCGCCTCGGGCGTGTCGGGCTGCGCTCCCTGCGGACCGAAAACGGTCAACGTCGCGATGCGCCGCGGACGATCGATCTCGAGCGACACGGTCGAGTACTTGACGCCGTCCGGCGTCTCCTCGGGGTTGAGCGGTCCCAGTTGGATGCCGGGGCCCGCCGCCGGGCGATCCGACTTCGACGCCAGCTCCTGCGCGCGCTTTGCCACTCGCTCTTTGAACTGGCTGGTCGGATAGACCGCATCGACCAGCCGCCATTCAACCGCGCGCTTGCCCCTGACCCCTTCGGCGGTCGTGCCGAAGAAGTCCGCGATGTCGCGGCGCACCTTGCGCTTGTCGACGACCCGGGTGAGGCCGCCCGTGCCGGGTAGGACCCCGAGGAGCGGCGTCTCGGGCAGGCTGACAGCCGAGTTGCTGTCATCGACCAGGAAGATCTCGTCGCAGGCGAGCGCCAGCTCGTAGCCGCCGCCCGCGCAGATGCCGTTCAGCGCGGCGAGGAACTTGATCCCGGAATGCTCACTCGCATCCTCGATCGCGAGGCGCGTCTCGTTGGTGAACTTGCAGAAGTTGACCTTCCACGCATGCGAGGAGCCGCGCAGCATGAAGATGTTCGCGCCGGCGCAGAAGATCCGCTCCTTCAGGCTGGTAATGACGACGGAGTGGACCTCCGGGTGCTCGAACCGGATCCGCTGGATCGCATCCGCCAGCTCGATGTCGACGCCGAGGTCGTACGAATTCAGCTTCAGCCGGTAATCTGGTGAAAGGCCGGCGTCCTCCTGGACGTCCATCGACAGCGTCGCCACCGGTCCATCGAACGCGAGCTTCCAGTGGCGGTACTGCGCTGGTGAGGTCTCGAATGAAAGGCGATCGGGGACGGTGTTGGTTGCCGTTGCCATTCCGGGAAGCCTACCTGCCGGTTTGCGCGGTGTCAAGGCACTATAGTGCGCATTACGCCACCAGACCGTAATATAGTGCACATATGACGGACCCACTACTGGCCGCTCTCGGCCGTCGCGCGCGCGGGCTACGCCAGGCACGCGGCTGGACGCTCCGTGAGGTCGCCGAACGATCCGGTGTCTCGCCGAGATTCCTCGTGCAACTGGAATCCGGCACGGGGAACATCTCCGTGCGCCGTCTCGCGGATGTCGCGCACGCACTCGAGACCACGCCGGCGGCGCTGCTCACGCCGGACGATGCGCCGCGGCCGAACATCGTCGCGCTGCTCGGCTTGCGTGGCGCGGGGAAAACCACGATCGGCAAACGTCTCGCCAGGCGGCGCCACGCGCCGTTCGTTGAACTCGACAAGCGGATCGAGCGGGCAGCGGACCTGACGCTCCGGGAGATCTTCGCGCTTCACGGCGAAGGCTACTACCGGCGGCTCGAACGCGAGGTCCTCCACGCCGTCCTCGCCCAGGGGGGGCCGATGGTGCTGGCGACGGGAGGCGGCATCGTGGCGTCACCCGAGACCTTCGACCTGCTGCGCCGCCGCACCATCACCGTGTGGCTGCGTGCCACGCCCGAGGACCACTGGAACCGGGTCGTCCGTCAAGGGGACCGGCGTCCCATGGCGGACCACCCGCAGGCCATGGCGGACCTTCGCACGCTTCTCGCCAGCCGCGAATCCCTCTACGCGCGCGCCGATCACACGGTCGACACGTCAGGCGTCAAAGTGGACGAAGTGATCGAACGAGTCGAGGCCCGCCTCACCGACGCTACGGCGCGTCGCTAGTGTTCTGCGGCGGTCAGCAGATACACTCTGCGGCGATGCGTATCGCTTCCCTGCTCATTACTGCCACGTTCTTCGTCTCCTGCGCCGCGAACCAGCCGAGTGCGGCGGCGCCGACGCCCCCCTCCGCCCGGACGCCCACGCCGGCAGCTCAGTCCCCGGCGCCCGCGTCCACCGGCACCGAGACGCGGGACGACCCGGCCCCGCGCGTTCGGCTGCTTGCAACCGGCGGCACGATCTCGAACCGCTCCGGCGGCCGGCTCACGGCCGAAGAACTCGTGAAGTCGATGCCCAATCTCACGCGCTATGCGACACCGGAATTCGAGCAGTTCGCCAACACGTCGAGTTCCGCGCTCACGCTCGAACAGTGGCTGAACCTGGCGAAGCGGATCAACGAGCTGTATCGGACGGATCCCGAACTGGCCGGCGTCGTCGTCACGAGCGGGACGGATACGCTCGAAGAACTCGCCTACTTCCTCAACCTCACGGTTCGTGATCCGCGGCCCGTCGCGGTGGTTGGATCGATGCGCAATCCGAGCACGCTGGGCTACGAAGGAGCGGCAAACCTGCTCGAAGGGTTTCGGGTGGCCGCCGATCCCGCATCGCGGGGACGCGGCGTGCTCGTCGTGCTGAACGACGAGATCAACGCGGCGCGCGAGGTCACCAAAACCGACGCGCTGCGGTTGCAGACGTTTCAGACACGCGGCTACGGCATCCTCGGCGTCGTCGACAGCGATCGCGTTGTCTACTACCGTCAGGTCGAACGCCGGCACACGGCCGACACGGAGTTCGATGTGAGCGGGATCACCGAGTTGCCGCGCGTGGACGTGATCCTCACCTACCAGGGCGCCAGTGGCGATGTGATCCAGTCGGCGGTGGACGCGGGAGCGAAGGGGATCGTCATCGCGACCGCCGGGGCGGGCGCGATGAGCGGTACGCAGGGGGAAGGCACCCGGTATGCGGCGTCGAAGGGTGTGCCGGTCGTCATCACGACCCGTACGGGCAGCGGACGCATCGCGCGCGCGGGTCGCGGCAACTACGTTGCCGGCCAGGACCTCGCGCCGATCAAGGCGCGGATCCTGCTGATGCTCGCTCTGACGAAGACGAGCGATCCGGCGGAACTCCGGCGGATCTTTACGGAGTACTGACGCTCGTCAACTCCAAACTCCCAACTTCCAACTCCCAAGTCTGGAGTCTGGAGTTTGGAGTTTGGAGTTTGGTGTTTGGAGTTTGGAGTTTGGAGTTTGGAATTTGGAGTTTGGGAGTTCACTCGGCCGTTTGCCCGGGCTCCAGGACCAGCACGTCGATGCCGTGCGGTTCGACCAGGCGCCGGAGCGCGTCGGGGGTCCCGGTCAGCAGCGGAAACGTGCCCCAGTGCATCGGGACGACCTGGCGGACGCCGAGCATGCGCGCTGCCATGGACGCCGCCTCCGGCCCCATCGTGAAGTGATCGCCGATCGGGAGAAACGCCACATCAGGCTTGTGCATCTCGCCGATCAGCCGCATGTCGCCGAACAGCGACGTGTCGCCTGAGAAGTAGATCGAACGGCCGTCCTCCAGCTTCACGACGAACCCGCAGGCGAGCCCCAGGTACACCGTCTGGCCATTCTCGGTAAGCGAACTGGAATGGATCGCCGGCGTCATCGTGATGTCCAGCCCCGCGATTTTCGCGGTGCCGCCGATGTTCATGCCGACGCCATTCTTGACGCCCTTGCCCTCGAGCCACGACACCAGCTCGAATACGCCGACGGGGGGCGCTCCCGTGGTTCTGGCGACGTTGACGACGTCGCCCGTGTGGTCGAAATGGCCGTGCGAGAGCAGGATGACGTCCGCCTTGTCGATCTTCTTCATGTCGGGCGGACATTTCGGGTTTCCCTCGAGCCAGGGATCCGTCACGATGCGCTTCCCGCCGGGCGTGGTGATGATGAAGGTGGCGTGACCGAGCCAGGTGATCGCAAGCTTCGACATAGGGGCCAGTATAATGAAGGAGATTTGCAGACGGTCCCCCTCAACTTCATTCGTGGACGAAAGAAGCGCGCCGATGAGCTGCCTCGCGGCAACAAGCCCGAGTGGCTGAAAGTCCGGGCGCCCGGATCCGAGAACTACCATCGGCTCAAGGGGCTGATGCGGGATCTCGGCCTGCACACCGTGTGCGAGGAAGCCAACTGTCCGAATATTGGCGAGTGCTGGCACCACGGCACGGCCACGTTCATGATCCTGGGCGACACGTGCACCCGTTCGTGCGGTTACTGCAACGTCATGCACGGCACGCCGAAAGCGCCCGACGTCGACGAACCCGGCAAGGTCGCGAGCGCGATTCACGCCATGGGTCTGGCCTATGTCGTGATCACGTCCGTCGATCGCGATGACCTCCCGGACGGCGGCTCGGGGCACTTTGCCAGGACGATCGCCGAAACACGTGCGCGCATCCCGTCGTGCCGCGTGGAAGTGCTGATCCCCGACTTCAAGGGTGACGAAGCGGCGCTGCGGACCGTCCTCGATGCGAAGCCGGACGTCCTGAACCACAACATCGAAACCGTTCGACGCCTGTACCGGACCGCGCGTCCGGGAGGCCGGTACGATCGCGCCCTCGAACTGCTCGTACGCTCCCGCGCGTACGCACCGAACATCCCGACGAAGTCGGGTCTCATGGTCGGGCTCGGCGAGGAGTGGGACGAGGTGGTCGAGACGCTCCGCGACCTGGCCGAAGCCGGCTGCCAGATCGTCACGATCGGCCAGTACCTGCGTCCATCGCTGGCGAACCTGCCGATGTCGCGGTACTACACGCCTGCGGAATTCGCAGAACTCAAGCGGATCGGGCTGGAACTCGGCATCGGTCACGTGGAATCGGGTCCGCTCGTCCGCAGTTCCTACCATGCCCACGAGCAGACCGCAGCCTACGAAGCCGCCCGCTGAAAAAGGGGACAGTCACCTTTTCGCTAAGTCGTTGAAAAGACTAGGGTCCGGCGCAAAGGCCGGCGAAAAGGTGACTGTCCCCGTTTCGCTGGATGCGGTCCGGGCGCGGATCATCGCCTGCACGCGCTGCCCCCGGCTGCGGACCTACTGCACGCGCATCGCCACCGAAAAGAAGGCCGCGCACCGGAACGACACCTACTGGGGAAAACCCGTGCCCGGGTTCGGGGATCCGAAGGCGCGTGTGCTCGTGCTCGGCCTCGCCCCCGCGGCGCATGGAGCCAACCGCACCGGACGTGTCTTCACCGGCGACGGATCCGGCGACTTCCTCATGCGCGCCATGCACGCGGCCGGATTCGCCAACATCACCACCGCCCAGCGGGTTGACGACGGACTCAGACTGACCGACGCGTACATCCTGTCGGCGGTGCGCTGCGCTCCTCCCGACAACAAGCCAACGACCGAAGAGATCGCCAACTGCCATCCGCATCTCGTGGCCGAAGTCGCCGCGCTGCCGCGGATCAAGGTCATCGTCGCCCTCGGAAAGATCGGGTTCGATGCGGCGTGGCGCCTGCTCGCCGACCGGGGAATCGTCCTGCGCCCGAAACCCGCGTTCGGTCATGGCGTGGTGATCCCGACTGCCGGCCCCACCGTCATCGGCTCGTATCACCCGAGCCGCCAGAACACGAACACCGGAAAGCTCACGCCGCCGATGCTGGAAGGCGTCTTTCGCACGGCCGCTCGTATCGCGCGCGACCTCCCCTGAAGGCCGGAAGCGCCCACCGCGGGAGCGGTGTGTATAATGGCGCGTCCCCATGAATCACACGCCGGGCACCCGTCTGCCGGTGGTCATTACCATCGCGCCGACAGGTATGGTTCCACGCCGCCGCGACGGTATCGCCGTTCCGGAGCAGCCGCAGGAGATCGCCGCCGATGTTCAGCGCGCAGTCGCAGCGGGCGCGACGTGTGCCCATCTGCACGCGCGCGATGAGCATGGCGACCCGACCTACAGGCGCGAGCGGTATGCGGAGGTCGTCCGCGCCGTCCGGCGTGTCGCACCCGACATCATCATCTCCGTTTCGACGAGCGGCCGGGTCCACAACGCCTTCGAGCAGCGCAGCGACGTGCTCGATCTCGCAGGCGACCTGAAACCGGACCTCGCCTCGCTGACCCTGGGATCGATGAATTTCCCCACGCAGGCATCGGTCAACAGTCCCGAGATGATCAAGCGTCTCGCGACGGCGATGCGCGAACGGGACATCGTGCCCGAACTCGAGATCTTCGACTTCGGGATGATCGACTACGCACACTACCTGATCGAGCGCCGTGTGCTCGAACCGCCGTTCGTCTGTAACCTGCTGCTCGGATCGCTCGGCACGAGTGCCGCGACACCGCTCAACCTGGCGCAGATGGTCGAACGCCTCCCCGCCGGATCGTTCTGGCAGGCGGCAGGCATTGGACGGTACCAGTGGCCGATGAACGCACTGGCCGTCGTCACGGGCGGGCACGTCAGGACGGGCATCGAGGACGCCCTCTACCTGGATCCCGCGAAGCGTCAGCCCGCCACCAACGAGGCCTGCGTGCAGCGCGTGGCAACTCTCGCGCGGGCGTACGGCCGTCCGGTCGCCACACCTGCTGAAGCGAGAGCCCTGATGGGACTCGGCACCCTCGTGCGCCGCGAGAGCGTTGCCGGGTAAGCGCCTCCTCATCTGCGGTCCGGTATTCCCCGCGAGCGACGTCGGCGGCCTTCAGCTTGCGTTGTGGGACCTGGCGTCCTCGCTCGGGCAACGTGGCTGGGACGTTGACCTGGCCGTCACTCCGGAGCGCCTCGGTCTTCGCGACGACAGTCGCGCGCCGCGGCTTCGCGGCCTCGCACACGCGCGCTGGTCGCCGCTGCCCCGCTTTCGTTTCCTGCCCGACGACGTCCGCACCGTGCTGCAGCACGTGTTGCTGGACGGCGGCTTCGCGCGCGTCCAGTCGGACCTGCTGCGCACGCTCGACAGGCGCATCCGCGAGCGCCGGTACGATGCCGTGATCGCGTGCGTTCCGCGCGAAGCCCCCGGCCTGGCGCGATTCATCACGGACGCACACCCGAACACCATCATCCTGAGCCTGGAAGCGATCGCGGGCGAACTCCGAAGACGACGCTGGCTGGCGCTGCCGAGAGTCGTCGCGCGAACGGTGGGACGAACGTGGACCCATCCTGCGATCTACCGGGCGATCGATCCCGCCCGGGCCGGCGTCGTCGTGTTCGCCAGCCATGCGTGGCGCGACGAGGCGCTCGCCGCGGGACTCCCGCCGCACGTCGCTCGAACGATTTACTTCGGCCTGCGCGATGTTCCACCACTGACACCGCCGCGCCCGGTCGCCAATCGACTCCTCTGGGTCGGACGCCTCAGCCGCGAGAAGGGACTCGATCTCTTCATCGAGGCCTTGCCGCTTCTGCGCAGGCATCGCCCCCTGACGGTGACCGCCGTCTGCGGCCAGGGTCCCGGCGACTACCGCCGCGCGATCGAACGACGCATCGAGCAGCTGGGGCTTGGCGATGTCGTGCAACTCCTGCCGGCGGTCCCGCGCGAAGCGCTGACGGATTTCTACCAGACGCACGACGCCCTGCTGTTCCACTCGATCTTCAGCGAACCGGTGGCGCTCGTCGTCGCAGAGGCGTTCGCGGCCGGCCTGCCGGTGATCGCGTCCGCGCCGCGCGGATCCTCGGCCCTCGTGATCCCCGACACCACGGCGATGTGCTTCGCACATGCGGATCCGCAATCGATCGCCGCAACTGTCCTCCAGACGCTCGAGGACGACGAGCGGCGTCTCCGGATCCGAAGCGAGGCGCATGCGCTCGTCCGTCGCGAGTTCTCTCTCGACAGGATGGCGTCTGCGTGGGACGAGATCCTCGAAGAGCGGCTCGGCGCGCGCGCCGGATGCGCGTGAAAGCACATGCGCGAATCAGCCTGGGTCGGCGGCGGCTTCGTCCTGCAATACTCCGCGCAGGCGGGGCGAGCGGTGTTCCTGACGCGCATCCTCACGCCGCACGCCCTCGGGATCTACTTCGTCCTCCGGGGCATTGCCGTGGCGGGGTCGGTGGCGACACAGCTGGGGCTCGGCCAGGTCGGACTGCGACGCGTCGCCGCAGCTGGCGGCGATCACGCCGAGGTTCACGCGGCTCTGCGCGGGGTATTGATGCTCACCGCGCGGACGACGGTCGTCGGGATCCCGCTCGTCGTCCTGCTCGGATGGGCGTTCGGGCTGGCCCTGGTGGACGCCGCACTCGTCGGCCTGATGATGGCCGCGCTCGCCTGGACGGCGACGCTTGCCGATCTCGGCCGCGGACTCGGACGGACCGCGACGGTCTCAGGGATCGAGCGGGTGTTCGGGAGCATCGCGGATCTCGTGGTTCTGCTCGCGCTCTACGTCACGGCGGGCCGCTGCACACTCACGGAAGTGCTCGCCGTCACGACCGGTGTGAACGTCGTCACGCTGATACTGCTCGCACGGCTCGTCGGCCGCGCGGCGCCCGCGCAGGCGCCGGGCCACGCCGTGGCGGTGGTGCCGGCGCGCGAACTGCTCGACGAGTCGTTGCCCATCGCGGGCAACACGCTGCTCTGGAAGGCGCTCGCGGAACTGGACCTCTGGCTGGTGGCGCTGCTCGGGACACCAGCCGCGGCGGCCGTGTACGGGATCGCGCTTCGTCTCGCCGTCCCGCTCGATCTGCCGAAGTCCGTCATCGCGTACCAGCTCTCGCCACGCATTGCACACGCCCACGCGCTCGGCGAAACCGGCACGCTCGAGCGCATGCTGAAGGGCTGGGCGCGCCGGACGACGATGGCGACCGTGGCGGCGTACCTGGCGGTGATCGCCGTCGGCGCACCGGGTCTGGACTGGCTGTTCGGGCCCGAATACGCGGCGGCACTGCCACTCTTCGTCGTGCTGGGCATCGGCAGGATCGTCAGCGCGGCCGCCGGCCTGCCAGGCGTGACGCTGCTCATGACCGGGCATTCGCGTGTCATCGTACGGATCTCGATGCTGAGCACCACGACAACGGCGGCAGCGGCCCTCTTGCTCATCCCACGGCTCGGGGCGATGGGAGCGGCGGTGGCTGCGTCGACGGGCTTCACGATTCAGTGCGCATTGATGATCCGGGCGGCTCGTCAGTACGCAGGAGTGAGCGTCCATGCAGGTCCACGTCTCGGCTGAACCACGCGCGAGCGGACGGCCGCGCGCCGCAATCCTGCTCAAGGGCCCGGCGCTCGCAGTCGCGTGGCTCGCGGCCCACGCGCTCATCGGCTGCTACCGCCTGGGCGCGTTCAGCTTTCTCACGTCATCGAGGCTGCTGGCCCTGGTGCCCGGCGCCTTCGGCATCAGGGTGCGGCGCTACTGGTATCGCGGCACGCTCGCCCGATGCGGTGAAGACCTCGTTGTCGAGTGGCTCACCGCGCTCAAAACGGCTGACGCGCGCATCGGCTCGCGCGTCGCGATCGGCCCCATGTGCTGGATCGCGGAAGTCGAGATCGGTGACGACGTCATGATCGGTTCGCGGGTTGCGATCCAGGGCGGCGGCCGGACGCACGGATTCGATCGAGTCGACATCCCGATGAATCAGCAGCCCGGGCAGCTCTCGACCGTCGTCATCGGCCGCGACGTCTGGATCGGCACGGGAGCCACGGTCATGGCGGATGTGGCAGAGGGCACCATCGTCGGCGCCGGAGCGGTCGTGACTTCGACGTTCCCATCCTTTTCGATCCTCGGCGGCGTCCCGGCGCGCGTCATCGGTCATCGGGGCTCGCCGCCCGCTCGAGACAACGAAGATGCCTGACACTCCTCTACTGATCCTCGGGGCCGGAACGTTCGCCATCGAAACGCTGGAGATCGCCGAGCTTGCCGGCGGCTTCCGTCCCGCGGGCTTCGTCGTGTCGGACCCGCCAGCGGTTCGCGAGCACGCTGGGTTCCCGGTTTACGAGGAAGGCTCGATTCCCGAACCGTTACTCCACGCGCACGTGGTCGCCGGGATCGTCTCTACTCGACGGCGGGCGTTCGTCGAGCGCATGGCGGCCCGTGGGTTCACGTTCACGGCGCTGCGTCACCCGACGGCCATCGTGTCGCCGCGGGCCTCCATCGCGCCGGGCGCGGTGATCGGCGCAGGCGTGATCGTCGCCTCGAACACGAGCGTCGGCCCGCACGTCCTGCTCAATCGCGGTGCGAACATCGGGCACGACAACCGGATCGGTGCATTCGCCACGATCTCTCCGGGAGCCACAGTTGCGGGAGGCGTCGACGTGGGCGAGGGCGCCTACATCGGGGTTGGCGCGGTCGTCAGGGACCACCTGGCCATCGGGGACGGTGCGGTCGTCGCCGCTGGCGCCGTCGTCGTCAAGCCGGTTGAACCGGGCGTGCTCGTGGCCGGTTGCCCGGCGACGGTGATGCGGCGCGACGTGAACGGCCTCTGAGAGCGGCCGGGGCGCCCAGGCGGGTCGGCCCCATGATTGCACCGGTTCCGCTTGGAGGACATGATGCGCAACTGGATTTTCAAGCTCTGCGTGCCTCTTGCAAGCGCAGCCGTTCTCGTGGGCTGCGGGCAGGAGGTGAGCGACAGCCAGGCGAATCGAACCGCCATCGACAACGCGACGGACCAGCACCGGCAGGATCTGCGGCTCGCGCTGACCGGATGCGTGGGTGTTGGCATCGGAACCAGTCAGTACGTGCTGGAACACATCCGTCCCGTGCCGCTCACGGAACAGCCGAGCGACGCCCTCTCCGCCGCCAACCTCACGATCCCCGAAGGCTCATCGGTGAGGCTCAACTCCGGAGACACTGAAGAGCTGACCCACCTCGTCGGGTACTCCGTCAGGGTCCAGGGACTACTCCGAGACGATGGCCGCAACACGATCGGCACGTCAGGAACGTCGGCCCCCGCCCGAAGTCAGGCGGACATGCGAAACGACAAGTCGCAGGCCGCAACCGACCAGCACTTCTCGAACAAGGTCGCGCAGGAAGCCGGACCGATCGGCATGCGCTCGATGAACAACGGCACCTATCCCGAGCTGGTCGTTCAGCAGATCGAAAGCACGGGCGAGAGGTGTGTTACGTCACCTGCGGAGCAGGGTCGGCGGTAACGGGCGCGCTTCGCGCTTATCAATGCTCGCGCCCAGCTGCTGTCGAATGCTGCCGTTCTGACGCATGACAATGCTGAATGCTGAACGTAGCTCGATGCCATTCAGCATTCAACACGCGTCAGTGAGAGAGCGTTGACAGGTGTCGTTCAGGCACCCTTCCGTCGCGGGCGATACACGTGTGTCGCCTGGCCGAAGAACACCTCGGCCGATTCCATCAACGTTTCGGACAGCGTCGGATGTGGATGGATGCTCATCTTCAGATCGGTGGCGTTCGCGCCCATCTCGATCGCCAGAACGCCTTCCGCGATCAGCTCTCCCGCGCCGGGACCGACGATACCGACGCCGAGAATCCGCTCCGTCGCCGGATCGAGGATCAGCTTCGTCATGCCGTCGGTGCGATCGAGCGTCAGCGAACGGCCGGAGGCGGCCCATGGGAAGCGGGCGACGGTCACTTCGCGCCCTTCCTTCTGCGCTTCGGCCTCGGTGAGACCCGCCCAGGCCAGCTCGGGATCCGTGAACACGACCGCCGGAATCGCGAGCGGCTCGAAGGCGACCTTCTGCCCGGCGATCGCTTCGACCGCCACGCGTCCTTCGTGGGACGCCTTGTGCGCCAGCATCGGCTCCCCGACGACATCGCCGATCGCATAGATCGTGGGGACAGAGGTCTGCCGGGCCTCGTTCACGACGATGAATCCGCGGTCGTTCACCTCGACGCCTGTGTTCTCGATCCCGGGGACCGGATTCGGCCGGCGTCCGACCGACATCAGCACGCGGTCGAAGACCCGCTCCTTCTTCTCGACATCTCCTTCGAAGGTGACCGCGATGCCGTTCTTCTGCTCCTTCATCGACACGACCTTCGTGTTGAGGAGCACGGCTTCACAGATGGCATCGATCCGCTTCGCCAGCACGTTCACCAGGTCACGGTCGGCGCCGGGGAGGAGGCCGCCCGTCATTTCGACGACGGTGACCTTCGTGCCGAGGGCGGCGTAGACGCTGCCGAGTTCGAGGCCGATGTAGCCGCCGCCGATGACGAGGAGGCTTTTCGGAATCTCGGGAATCTCGAGCGCTGACGTCGAATCCATCAGGCGATCACTCTCGATGGAGAGTCCCGGCACTTTCGTCGGATGCGACCCGGTGGCGACGATCGCGTGCTCGAACGTCAGCGAGTCCTTCTCACCAGTCGTCTTCGTGATTTCGAGCGTCTTCGGGCCGGTGAACGAGGCAGCTCCCTGGATGTAGGTGATCTTGCGCTGCCTGGACAGCTGACCGAGACCGTTGGTGAGCTGGTCGACCACCTTCGTCTTGAATCCGCGCAGCCTGCTGACGTCGATCTTCGGCGAGCCGAACGAGATGCCCCAGGCCTCGGCGTGTTTCGCCTCGTTCAGGACCTTGGCGACGTGGAGCAGAGCCTTCGACGGAATGCAGCCGCGATAGAGGCAGACTCCGCCGGGGTTGGGTGAGGGATCGATGAGGGTGACCTGCATCCCGAGGTCGGCGGCGTAGAACGCGGCCGCGTAGCCCCCGGGACCGGCACCGATGACGGCAAGTTGTGAGGTCTGTGACATAAGCAAACGTGCGGAGTGCGATGTGCGACGTGCGTGCGACGTGCTACGTGCTACGTGCTGTGCGACGTGCAGCACGTCGCACGTCGCACGTCGCACGTCGCACGTTTCTACAGCGCGAGGACGAACGGCTCTTCGAACGCCTCGCAGACCCAGCGCAGGAATCGGGCGGCGTCGGCGCCGTCGATGAGCCGGTGGTCGTACGAGAGCGAGAACGGGAGCATCATTCGCGGCTGGAACGCCTTGCCGTCCCACACCGGTTCGTAGGCGCCCCGCGAAATCCCGAGGATCGCGACCTCCGGCCAGTTGACGATCGGCGTGAACGAGGTCCCGCCGATGCCGCCAAGGTTCGAGATCGACATCCCGCCGCCCGACATCTCGTCGAGCGAGAGCTTGCCGGCGCGCGCCTTCTCGCTGATCTGCGCGAGTTCCGCCGACAGGTCGAAGATGCCTTTCCGATCGACGTCGCGGATGACCGGCACGAGCAGCCCGCGATCGGTGTCGACCGCGATGCCGATGTGGATCGCCTTCTTGTAGATGATCTCGTTGCTGGCCTGGTCGATCGACGCGTTGAACTGCGGAAACTTCTTCATCGCGCCGGCCACGATCTTGAGTGCGATCGCGGTCATGGTGAGCTTGCCGCCGCGCTTCTCGGCCTCCGGCGAGTACTGCTTGCGCAGCTTGTCGAGTTCGGTGATGTCGGCCTTGTCGTGCTGGGTGACGTGGGGGATGGCGTTCCACGCATGGCCGAGGTGCTCCGCCGTTTTCCGGCGGATGTTGCTCATCGGCTTGCGCTCGATCTCGCCCCACTTCGCGAAATCCGGCAGGGGCCGTGCGGCGCCGGCCGGAGCGCCGGCAACGGCCGCGGAAACGGTCGTCGCGCCGGACATGACGCCCTTCACGTATTCCTGCAGGTCCTCGACGCTGATGCGGCCGCCTTCGCCGGTTCCCCGCACGTTGTGGATGTCGACGCCGAGTTCGCGCGCCATCCGGCGGACGGACGGGGCCGCGGGAGCGGGGACGCCGGGCGAGGCCTCGGCGCTCGGAGCTGCGGGCGGCGCCGCGGCCGGGGCCACACGCGCGCCGCGGCTGATGTCGACGACCTCGCCGCGCCGCTGCGGCTTCGGGACCTCGTCGGCCGTTTGCGCCTCGGGCTGCTCGGCCTGGCCCAGATCCCGTTCGGCGGCGGCCCGTTCGGCACCACCCCCAGCGGATTCCGGCTCAGCGGCAGCCCGCTGGCTGATGCCCCCTTCGGCGGCGGCCGCAGGCGGCTGTTCCTTCGGCGCCGCCCCTGCGGCCTCTGCCTTCTCTGCGCCCGCTGCCGCCGGTTCGACCGTCAGGACGACCTGGCCCACCTGGACCTTGTCGCCCGCCTTGACCTGGACGTCCTTGACAGTGCCGGCCACGCTCGACGGCACCTCGATGGTGGCCTTGTCGGTTTCGAGTTCGAGGACCGGCTGCTCCTTCTCCAACACATCGCCGGGGTTGACCAGAACCCGGACGACATCTCCGGCGGTCACGTTTTCGCCAAGTTCAGGAATTTTGAATTCGATCGCCATTCAGAAGTCTCTCTAAAAACGCCGAACTACGAACAGTTCGGCGTTCCTAGTTCGTAGTTCGGAGTTCGTAGTTCGGAGTTTTACTGCTAGTCCTTAGCCGGGTCCTTCTTGTTCGGATCGATGCCGAAGTCCTTGATGGCCTGCGCCACCACCTTCTGCTCGATCTCGCCGTTCTGCGCCAGTTCCGCCAGCGTCGCCAGCGCGATGTAGCGCGACTCGACTTCGAAGAACTCGCGCAGTTCCTTGCGGGCTTCGCTGCGGCCGAACCCGTCGGTGCCGAGCGAGCGCACGCGGCGCGGCATCCAGCGGTCGATCGAGGCGGGCAGCACCTTGAGGTAGTCGGAGGCAGCCACGATCGCGCCCTGCGTGTCCTTCAGGCACTGCGTGACGTAGGGCACTCTCGGCTTCTCGGTGGGGTTCAGCATGTTCCACCGGTCGCACGCGAGCGCTTCGCGGTACAGCTCCTGATAGCTGGTCACGCTCCAGACGTCGGCGGCCACGCCGTACTTTTCGAGCAGCTTCGCGGCCTCGCGGACCTCGTTCAGGATCGTGCCGCTGCCGAGCAGCTGCGCCCTCAGCCTGGCCTTGCTGTTGCCGGCCTTGCTGAAGCGGTACATGCCCTTGAGGATCCCCTCGCGCGAGCCCTCGGGCATCGCGGGCATCTCGTACTGCTCGTTCATCACCGTCAGGTAGTAGAAGATGCTCTCCTGCTCCTTGTACATCCGGCGGATGCCGTCCTGGATGATGACCGCCAGCTCGTAGGCGTAGGCCGGGTCGTACGAGACGCAGTTCGGGTAGGCGATCGAGTAGGCGTGGCTGTTGCCGTCCTGGTGCTGCAGCCCTTCACCCGCCAGCGTCGTCCGGCCCGACGTGGCGCCGAGGAGGAAGCCGCGCATCCGCGAATCCGCGCCGGCCCAGATCAGGTCACCGACCCGCTGGAACCCGAACATCGAATAGAAGATGAAGAACGGGATCGTATTGACGCCGTGGGTCGCGTAGGCCGTGCCCGCCGCGATGAACGACGACATCGACCCGGCTTCCGTGATCCCTTCTTCGAGGATCTGGCCGTCCTGCGCCTCCTTGTAGTAGAGGAGCGTGTCCATGTCGACCGGCTCGTACTTCTGGCCCGCGTGGGCGTAGATGCCGACGGCGCGGAACAGCGACTCCATGCCGAAAGTGCGCGCCTCGTCAGGCACGATCGGCACGATCAGATCGCCGATCTCCTTGTCGCGCAGCAGCTTCGACAACATGCGCACGAACACCATCGTGGTCGACGCCTTGCGCCCTTCGGTCCCCTTGTAGAACTCGTCGAAGAGCGGCTCGATGGGCGCGCTGACCGGCTCGACCCTCACCTGGCGCGACGGCACGTAGCCGCCGAGCGCCTTGCGGCGTTCGCGCAGGTATTGCAGTTCGGGGCTGTCGTCGGACGGACGGTAGAACGGCGCATCGGCGATCTCCTCGTCGGAGATCGGAATGCCGAAACGAGTGCGGAACGTGCGCAGATCCGACTCGTTCATCTTCTTCTGCTGGTGGGTGATGTTCTTGCCTTCGCCGGCTTCACCCAGACCGTAGCCCTTGATCGTGCGCGCCAGGATGACGGTCGGCTGCCCCTTGTGCTCGACCGCGGCCTTGTAGGCGTTGAACACCTTCACCGGATCGTGACCGCCGAGCCGCAGCCGCTTCAGCTGTTCGTCGGACAGGTGCTTGACCATGTCGAGCAGGCGCGGGTCGGTGCCGAAGAAATGCTCGCGCAGGTAGGCGCCGCTCTCGACGGCATACTTCTGATATTGCCCGTCGACGACCTCGCCCATTCGTTTGGCGAGCAGCCCGTCGTGGTCCTTGGCGAGCAGCGGATCCCAGTCGCTGCCCCAGATCACCTTGATCACGTTCCAGCCGGCGCCGCGGAAGACGGCCTCCAGTTCCTGGATGATCTGGCCGTTGCCGCGCACCGGTCCGTCCAGGCGCTGCAGGTTGCAGTTGATCACGAAGATCAGGTTGTCGAGCTTTTCGCGGGCCGCGAGGCTGATCGCACCGAGCGATTCCGGCTCGTCGGTCTCACCATCACCCAGGAAGGCCCAGACCTTCTGGTTGGACGGCTTCTTGAGACCCCGATCTTCCAGGTAGCGCTGGAAGCGCGCCTGATAGATCGACATGATCGGGCCGAGGCCCATCGAAACCGTGGGGAACTCCCAGAAGTCGGGCATCAACCAGGGATGCGGGTACGAGGAGAGGCCGCCGCTCGGCGCCGATTCACGGCGGAAGTCGTGCAGCTGCTCGAGCGAGATCCGGCCCTCGAGGAACGCGCGCGCGTAGATGCCCGGAGACGCGTGCCCCTGGAAGTAGATCATGTCGCCTTCGTTGTCCTTCTTCCCCTTGAAGAAGTGATTGAAGCCGATCTCGTAGAGTGTCGCCGCTGACGCATACGTGGAGATGTGTCCGCCGATGCCTTCCGACAAGCGGTTGGCGCGCACCACCATCGCCATCGCGTTCCAGCGGATCAGGCTCTTGATGCGGCGCTCGATCTCCTGGCTGCCGGGCACCGGGGTTTCGTCTTCGGGGCGGATGGTATTCACATAAGCGGTGACGGCCGTGAACGGCAACGCCACGCCGGCCATGCGGGCCTGGTGCCTGAGCGAGGCCAGCAGGCGCTGCACACGCCCGCGGTCTCCCTGCTGGATCACGTACTCGAGCGACTCACGCCACTCGCGCTGTTCGATCGCCTCCAGCTCGGAGGTATCCATCGCGGCTCTGTTCCTCATTGCGTCTGCATCCTTCGGGGAAAAATCACTGTGCTGTAACCTTCCTATTGTAGTCCTCTCGCGCACTGCAATGCATCACCCCCTATGACCGACCTCAACATGATCAAAGATCGCCTGGCGATCGCGGATCGATTCGCGCCGGTGGAAATCGGCGCCGACATCTCCACGCTGTCCGCTCCCGAGCGGCGCGCGCTCTCACGGCTCGTCGACGCGGCGCGCATCATGGACGCGCTTTTCCTGCGGCAGGTGTGGGCCGGCAACGAGACGATGCTGCAGCGGCTCGCGCGTGAGACGTCCGACCACGGACGCGCGCAGCTCCGGGCCTTTCTCCTCAACAAGGGGCCGTGGTCCCGGCTGGATGCCGACGCGCCATTCGTCCCGGGCGCTCCGGAAAAACCGCGCGGTGGGAACTTCTATCCCGCCGGCGCGACGAAAGACGACGTGCAGGGCTGGCTCGACTCGCTCTCCGATGAGGAGAGGCGCGCGGCCGCCGGATTCTTCACCGTCATCCGTCGCGACGCCGCCGGGCGGTTCGTCGCCGTCCCGTACAGCGCCGAATACCAGCAGGAACTCGCCGAGGCTGCCCGCCTCCTTCGCGATGCGGCCTCGCTCACCGGTGAGCCCTCGCTCCGGCGGTACCTCGAAACGCGGGCCGACGCGTTCCTCGCCAACGACTACTACGCCAGCGACGTCGCCTGGATGGAGCTGGATGGCGCGATCGAGCCGACGATCGGCCCCTACGAGGTCTACGAGGACGAACTGTTCAACTTCAAAGCGGCGTTCGAGGCGTTCATCACCATACGCGACGCCGCCGAGACCGAACGGCTGAAGGCCTTCTCCGCTCACCTGCAGGGCCTGGAGGACGCCCTGCCGATCGATCCCCGCTATCGCAACCCGAAGGTGGGATCGCTGACGCCAATTCGCGTCGTGAACGTGATCTTCACGGCGGGTGACGCGAACCGCGGCGTGCAGACCGCCGCGTTCAACCTGCCCAACGACGAACGCGTGATCCGGGAAAAGGGATCGAAGAGCGTCATGCTCAAAAACGTGCAGGAAGCGAAGTTCCACACCGTCCTCGAACCCATCGCTCGCCTCGCGCTGACGCCCGCCGCACAGGCCGGCGTGTCGTTCGAGGCGTTCTTCGCACACATCCTGCTGCACGAATTGATGCATGGCCTCGGTCCGCACGACATCGCCGTGAACGGCCGTTCGACGACGGTGCGCAAGGAGCTGCGCGAGACCTACAGCGCGATCGAAGAAGCGAAGGCGGATGTGTCGGGCCTCTGGGCGCTCCAGCGGCTGGTCGACCAGGGCCACGTCCCGGCGGCGATCGGACGCTCGATGTACTCGACCTTTCTGGCGTCGATGTTCCGGTCGCTGAGGTTCGGGATCAACGAGGCCCACGGCCGCGGCGTCGCGATTCAGCTGAATCACTTCCTCGATTCGGGCGCCGTCGTCATCGACAGCGCCGGCCGCTTCGAGGTCGTGGAGGACCGGATCCGCGACGCTGTCACCTCGCTGACCGCCGAGATCATGACACTACAGGCCGAGGGCAGCTCCGACCGCGCACGACAGATGATCGAGCGCCTCGGCGTGATCCGGCCCGAAGTGCAGGACGTGCTCCAACGGCTGGACCGGATCCCGGTCGACATCGAACCCCGGTTCGTGACGGCCGAGCAGCTGGAGATCTCATAGTGGCGACAGCCACTGCCCAACGCCCGGCGACAGCCACAGTCGACTGGAACTCGCAGAGCGCGCTGAGAACGCGGAGCAGCCCAGAATCCGCACCGGCTGAGGCGTGCGGGCGCCAGCCGCAGGCTGGCGTAGGGGCTGGTGAGAACTGGCGAACACGAACCGCACGGGCGGCAGAAGCGGCTCGTGTTCGCCGGTTCTCACCAGCCCCACCGCGCTTCGCGCGGCCCGCAAGCCGTCACTCGAAGTTCGACTGGCTTCTCCTCTGCGCCCTCTGCTCCTTTGCGAACTCCGTGTGAACCGACAGGGGCTGCCGTCCGGCGAATCACCGGGGCAGCGCATCACCCCGATGCTCAGCCAGGATCTCCCTCGCAAGGTCGGGGCGATCGGTGATCAGGGCATCCACGCCTCGCGCCAGCAGCCGGCGCATGGCATCGGCGCCGTTCACCGTCCAGACCTTCACCGGGATGCCGGCACGGTGCGCGGCGTTGACGAAGCGGCGTGTCACGATGGGGGTGAGGCCGGACCACTCCGGCACCTGAAACTCGCGGTAGGGGGTGGCGCCGATGCTCATGCCGATCCAGGACCGGTAGAGGGCCCAGCGCGTCTCCTCCTTTGCGGCTCCCGTGGCGATCGCCGGCTCGTAACGGCGGACCGCCTCGAGCGCGCCCGGATAGAACGAGCCGATCGCCACCCGCTCCACGGCATCCGCCGCGCGCACGTCGTCCACCACCCGCTGCGCGAGTTCCGGTCCGTCGACCTTCAGCTCGATGATCAGGCGCGCGTTCGGATAGCGGCGAAGGACGGCCGGGAGCGTCGGGATGCCGATTTCACGTCCGCGAAAGGGAAAACCGCCGTTTCCGTCGCTGAACTGGTGTCCCGCATCGAGCCGCGCGAGCTCGTCGGCAGTGAAATCCGAGAGCCTGCCTCGTCCGTCGGTCGTCCGCTCCAACGTATCGTCGTGGTGAACGACGACGATGCCATCCCTGGAGAGGTGGACGTCGAACTCGAGCCCGTCCGCGCCGTGCGCCATGCCGCAGTCGAACGCCTCGATCGTATTCTCGGGCCGCAGCGCGGCCCCGCCCCTGTGGGCGTAAATGATGGGCACGGCGGCATCTTAGCCTACGGTAAGATGCCTTCATGCCCTCCCGACCTGCAACACTCGGTCAGCTCCGCCACGCAGTCACTTCAGGAGCCATCCAGCGGCGATCGGTCAAGGAAGAGATTCGCGACAATCTCATCGCGCGCCTTCGCTCCGGCGACACGCTGTTCCCGGGGATCATCGGCTACGACGACACCGTCGTTCCGCAGATCGTCAACGCGGTACTCTCGCGCCACAACTTCATCCTGCTGGGCCTTCGCGGCCAGGCGAAAAGCCGCATTCTGCGCGCGCTCGCCGACCTGCTCGATCCGGAGATGCCGGTGATGCCCGGCTGCGAGATCCACGACGATCCGCTGGCGCCGCTCTGCGCCGCGTGCCGGGCGCGGGTCCGCGACGAGGGGGACGCGCTCGTGATCGGCTGGCTGCCGCGCGAAGCGCGCTACGTCGAAAAGCTCGCCACACCGGACGTCACGATCGCCGACATCATCGGCGATCTCGACCCGATCAAGGCGGCTCGCGGCGGCCTCACGCTCGCCGACGAATTGACGATGCACTACGGCCTGCTGCCGAGAGCCAACCGCGGGATCTTCGCGATCAACGAACTGCCCGACCTCGCCGGCAAGATCCAGGTCGGACTGTTCAACATCCTCCAGGAAGGGGACGTCCAGATCAAAGGCTATCCGGTCCGTCTTCCGCTCGACGTGCTGATGGTGTTCAGCGCCAACCCCGAAGACTACACGGCTCGCGGCAAGATCATCACGCCGCTGAAGGACCGGATCGGATCCGAGATCCGCACGCACTATCCGGCGTCACGACACGAGGGGATGGCGATCACGGCACAGGAAGCGTGGATCCGGCGGGGCCAGCAGCTCGACGTGCAGGTGCCCGACTTCGTGCGCGAGATCGTCGAGGAAGTGGCGTTCCAGGCGCGGCAGGATTCGCGCATCGACAAGCGCTCCGGCGTCAGCCAGCGGCTGCCGATCTCGCTGCTCGAGAACGTCATCTCGAACGCCGAGCGCCGCGCGCTGCTCAGGGGCGAGTCACCGGTCGTGCCGCGGGTGAGCGACGTGTATGCGGCGCTGCCGGCCATCACCGGCAAGTTCGAGCTGGAATACGAGGGGGAACTGCGCGGCGCCGACAACGTCGCGCGTGAAATCATCCGGAACGCCGTCGGATCGGTGTTCGGCGGCATCTTCGCGTCCGCCGATTCCTCGCAGGTCGGCGAATGGTTCGACATGGGCGGGACGCTGCAGGTCGAAGACACGCTCGCCGCGGCGGACCTCCTGAAGCGGACCTCGGTCGTGCAGGGGCTGCACGACATCGCGCGCCAGGCGGGTCTCCCGACGACCGCGTCGGACGCCCATCTTGCGTCGGCCGTGGACTTCGTCCTCGAAGGGCTCTACGCCCACAAGAAGATCAGCCGCTCCGAAGACAGGCAGTATCAGGCCGCCGAGGGCGTCCGGCGTCCGCAGCGAACCATGCAGACCGATGCGCTGCTCGATCGAGAGCTGCCGCTGACCGGGAACAAGAAGAAGTACTACAACTAATGAAGTACCGCTACAGCAAGTATCGTCCCGAAGACCTCGACGATCTCGATCTCGAGGATCTGCTGTCGCGCCTGTCGGACATGCTTCTCGGGAGCGGGTTCGACGATCCGTACGGGGTGTATGCCGACGATGAGGGCCTGTCGATGCAGGCGCTGCACGACGCGATCCTCGAAGCGTTGCTGAGCGGGGCGCTGTCGGACGAGATGCTCGAGCGGCTGCTCGGCAAGGACTGGCAGTCATCCGAGGACGTCGAACAGCGCATCGACGAACTCATCGAACGGATCGTCGAGAAGCTGCAGCGTGGCGGATACATCACGCCGTCCCCCGATTTCGCCGCCGAGCAGCAGCGGCGGGAAGCCGGCGGCGGCGGGTTGGGCGATGCGCGGAACGCCCGGTTCGAAATCACCGACAAGAGCCTGGACTTTCTCGGCTACCGCGCGCTGCGCGACCTGATGGGGTCGATCGGCAAGAGCAGCTTCGGCCGCCACGACACGCGCGAGATGGCCACGGGCATCGAGGCGAGCGGCGCACCGAAACCGTACGAGTTCGGCGACACGATGAATCTCGACGCGGCCGGCACCGTCCTGAACGCCGTCAAGCGCGGCACGCTCGACGTCGATTATCAGGACCTCATGGTCGTTCAGGGGGAATATCAGAGTTCCTGCGCGACCGTGCTGATGCTCGACTGCAGCCACAGCATGATCCTGTACGGCGAGGACCGCTTCACACCCGCCAAGCGCGTCGCGCTCGCGCTCGCCAATCTCGTGCGCCTGCAGTATCCGGGTGACGCGCTGAAATGCGTGCTCTTCCACGACTCGGCCGAGGAGATCCCGCTGTCGCAGCTCGCGCGGGTTCGCGTCGGACCGTACTACACGAACACGCGGGAAGGCCTCCGGCTCGCGCGCCGGATCCTCGAGCGGCAGCAGAAGGACATGCGGCAGATCGTGATGATCACCGACGGGAAACCGTCCGCGCTGACGCGTCCGGACGGGCGCATCTACCGCAACGCCTTCGGTCTCGATCCCTTCATCGTCTCGGAAACGTTCGCCGAGGTGGCCGCGTGCCGCAAGGCGGGCATCATGATCAACACGTTCATGCTCGCGCGGGATCACGACCTGGTCGCGTTCGTGCGCCGGGTCGCGCAGATCTGCCACGGCAAGGCCTATTTCACGACGCCGCGCACGCTCGGCCGCTACGTGCTCATGGACTACATGGACAACAAAACGCGGACCATTCACTGACAGGCCGATGAGGACTGACGGCCCTGATGGAAAATGGAAGATGGTAACCTGCTAGACGCTGCGGATGCTGCCCCCGACCCTACCCATCTTCCCGTTGCCGCACGTGGTGCTGTTCCCGCAGGTATTTCTGCCCCTGCACATCTTCGAGCCGCGATATCGGGAGATGATCGCCGATGCGCTCGACGGGGACCGGTTGATCGGGATGGTGCTGCTCCGCCCCGGCTGGGAGGGCGAGTACGAGGGGCGCCCGGCGGTCTATCCGGTCGGGTGCGCCGGCGTCATCACCCACCACGACCAGCTGCCGGATGGCCGCTACAACATCGTGCTCCGCGGCCTCGAGAAGTTCCGGATCACCGGAGAAGACACCTCACGCGCCTACCGGATCGCCCGGATCGACAGCCTGCACGAACCGTTTCCAGAAGCCGACCGCGCCGAGATCCACGCCGCGCGCCGGCGCCTGGAAGCCTTGCTGATGCCCCAGCCGCGCGGCCGCGGCGCCACCGATACCAAGCTCCCGCCGAGTCTCAGCGACGAAGACGTCGTGAACACCCTCGCGCAGTACATGGAGTTCGATCCGGTCGAGAAACAGGCGCTCCTGGAACGCGACGGACCGCTCGCCCGCTGCCGTTCGCTGATCGAACTGCTGGAAATGAAGTTGCTCGTCGACCGGCACGACTGGAGCTCGGGAAGACACTAGAAACTCCGAACTATGAACTCCGAACTATGAACTCCGATTCTCAGTTCGGAGTTCGGAGTTCGTAGTTCGGAGTTTCACCGCGGTCTGTACTCCACCCGGACGTTACTAACCAACGCGACCGGCCGGCCCGGCGCAGCCGATTCCCGCCCGATGGACGTGAGGGCGTCCAGGATCTCACCGAGCAGGCTGACCTGCGTCACGCCCGCCGGGATCGTCGTCCGCACGGTCTCGCTGCCGATCGGCGCGACCGCCTTCACGCCGCCGGGACCGGCGCCGCCGCCGATGCGCTCGAACAGGTCCTTCACGGTGCGGAACTCGCTGGCCACCGCGCCGCGTCCGAGCAGGTCCCCTTCCATCGTGAGCACGCCGATGACGGCCATGTAGCTCGCATAGCCGCGGCCGGACTTGACGTCCTGTTCCGAATAGGTGTGCCGGTTGTGCAGGTCGAAGATCAGCGTCGCGGGCCCGGTATGTGCCGGGATCGTCACGATGACTCCTTCGGCCGGATCGCGTCCCGCGAGCACGAAACAGTAGGACGCTTTCGTCCGGACGCCGACACCGAGCGACTCAGGACACTGGACCTTCGCCGGCTCTGTCTTGAGCGCCGGCGCCGCCGGCTTTCTCGTCGTACGGCGCTGGGCGGAGGCTTCGAATGAGGGGATCAGCAGGAGGCACGCGAAGAGAGGTACGAACTTCCGCATCGCCCGCAGTATAGCGCGCCGTCCGCGGTGCGCGGTCCGCGGTGCGGGGTGCGGGATAATCGGGCGATGTATCCCTCCCGCATCGTCTGTCTGACTGAGGAAACGACCGAGACGTTGTATCTGCTCGGCGAGGGCGACCGGATCGTCGGGATCTCCGGCTACACGGTGCGGCCGCCGGAGGCGCGCAGCAAGCCGAAGGTTTCCGCGTTCATCAACGCGCGTTTCGACAAGATCGAGGCGCTGCGTCCGGACCTGGTGCTGGCGTTCTCGGACCTCCAGGCCGACATCGCCGCCGAACTGATCCGCCGCGGCTACCCGGTCGTGACGTTCAACCAGCGGACGGTCGCAGAAATTCTCCAGGCGATCCGCCTGATCGGAGGGCTCGTCGGCGCCGGCGAGAAGGCCGAGGCCCTGGCCTCGCGGCTGGAAGCGGGGCTCGACGACATCCGCGCAAGCGCCGCGTCGCTCCCCCGGCGGCCGCGGGTCTTCTTCGAAGAGTGGCCCGATCCGCTGATTTCGGGGATCTGCTGGGTGGACGAACTGATCGAGATCGCCGGCGGCATCCCGGTCTTTCCGGAACTCCGGTCCGCGCGGCTGGGGAAGGACCGGATCCTCGATCCCCGCCTGGTGGCCGAGCGCGACCCCGAGGTCGTCGTCGCCTCATGGTGCGGGAAGGGTGTGAAGAAGCGCACGATCCTCGAGCGCCCCGGCTGGTCAGAGGTGAGCGCCGTCAGGAACGGACAGGTCTACGAGATCAGGTCGACGTACATCCTCCAACCGGGCCCAGCATCACTGACGGAGGGAGTCACGCAGTTGCAGGCGTGTATCGCTGCCGCTGGAAACTCCGAACTATGAACGCCGAACTATGAACTGAGCCCTTCGTTTCGTAGTTCGGAGTTCATAGTTCGGAGTTCATAGTTCAAAGTTCATAGTTCGGAGTTCATAGTTCGGAGTTTCCGTCGCCACCTCTACTTCGATTTGATCAATTCGAGGAACTCCGCCCGCGTGCGCGCGTCGGTCCTGAACCCGCCGAGCATGGCGCTGGTGACCGCGACGGAGTTCTGCTTCTCGACCCCGCGCATCGACATGCACAGGTGAGCCGCCTCGGTCACGACCGCCACGCCGAGCGGCTTGATCTTCTCGTTGATCGTGTTCGCGATCTGGTTGGTCAACCGCTCCTGCACCTGCAGGCGACGCGCGAAGATATCGACGATCCGCGGGATCTTGCTGAGCCCGATGACCTTGCCGTTAGGAATGTAGGCGACGTGGCACTTGCCGAAAAATGGCAGCAGATGGTGCTCGCACAGACTGTAGAAGTCGATGTCCTTGACGATGACCATCTCGTTATAATCCACCGTGAAGAGCGCGTTGTTCACGACCGCGTCGATGTTGGCCCGGTAGCCGCTGGTGAGGAACATCAGCGCTTTCTCGATGCGTTTCGGCGTGTCCAGCAGCCCCTCACGCGCCGGATCTTCGCCCAGCTTCGTGAGAAGGTCCCTGATGATTTCCTGCATCCTGTCATTGTACCTTGCGCTCTTTGCCGCTCAGGCGCAGGTTCCCGATCCCGATGCGCTGTATCGGCAGCGCGAAGACCTCACGAGCGCGAAGCGCGCGGCCGACATCTGGGATGGGCGGCTGCGTGCGAACCCGCAGGACTTCGAAGCCGCCTGGAAGCTCTCGCGCGCGAACTACTGGCTCGGCGGTCATGCGCCGCAGAAGGAGCGGAAGGCCTACTTCGAAGCGGGGATCACCGCCGGACGCGCGGCCGTGTCCGCGCAACCGAACCGTCCGGAGGGGCATTTCTGGATCGCGGCGAACATGGGCGCGCTCGCCGAATCGTTCGGACTGCGCCAGGGCCTGAAATACCGGGGCGACATCCGGGACGAGTTGATGATCGTGCTGAAACTGGATCCCGGCTTCCAGCAGGGATCCGCCGATCGCGCGCTCGGCCGCTGGTACTTTAAGGTGCCGGGCCTCTTCGGAGGCAGCAAGAAGAAATCAGAGGAGCACCTGCGCCGCTCCCTCACCTACAACGCTGACAGCACCGCCTCGCGGTATTTCCTCGCTGAAACGCTCCTCGACATGGACCGCAAGTCCGCAGCGATGGCCGAACTCCAGCGGGTGCTCGATGCTCCGCTCGATCCCGAGTGGGCGCCGGAGGACAAGGAGTTCAAAGCGCAGGCGCAGAGATTACTGACAACGCTGCGACAGAAGAAGTAAGTCGACGGCCGGTATTTGAACCCGCGGCGACAGCCGCACTACTGAATTCGTGACAGCTGTCCCGAGACTTCACCGCAGAGTGCGCTGGGCACGCAGAGGCTCTTGGGTTGGTACCGGGTGTGTACTCCGTTGGCGCGCGCCCGAGGGCTGTTCACAGCACGATCCCAACCCTATGTCTCCGCGTCCCTGCGTTCTCGGCGGTGACGTATTGGGACACCTGCCGCGAATTCCGGGGTATGGCTGTCGTCAGTACTTGTAGAACCCCTGGCCGGATTTGCGGCCCAAACGCCCGGCGAGCACCATGCGCTTGAGGAGCGGCGGCGGCGCGTACTGTGGTTCACGGTACTCGTCGAACATGATGTTGGCGATGTAGTACGTCGTGTCCAGGCCGACGTAGTCGAGGAGGGTGAACGGCCCCATCGGATAGCCGGTGCCGAGCTTCATCCCCTTGTCGATGTCCTCGATCGTGCCGAGGCCGTTCTCGTAGGAGCGGATCGCGTCGAGCAGGTACGGCACCAGCAGGCGATTGACGATGAAGCCGGGCTTGTCGGGGGCCGTAATGGGTTCCTTGCCGAGCGACTGCGCAAACGCGAACACCGCCTGATAGGTCTCGTCGCCCGTCGCGAGCCCGCGGATCACCTCGACCAGCTTCATCAGCGGCACCGGGTTGAAAAAGTGCAGGCCGGCGAACCGGTCCGGACGCTTGGTCTTGGCCGCCAGCTCGGTGATGCAGAGGGACGAGGTGTTGGAGCAGAGGATCGTCTCGTCGCCGACGACCGATTCGACGGCGGCGAACGTTCGGGCCTTCTCGTCGACGTTCTCGACGATCGCTTCGATCACCAGGTCGCAGTCCTTCAAGTCCTTCACGTTCGTCGTCCCGGACAGGTTCGCGAGGGTCTTCTCCTTCGCTTCCGCGGTCACCTTCCCCTTTGCGACGCCGTCACTGAGGAACTTGTCGATGCGGCCGAGCCCCTTGTCGAGGAGACCCTGGTCCACCTCGCGCACAATCGTCTTGTACCCCGCCGCCGCGCAGACCTGCGCGATGCCGGATCCCATGAGGCCGCAGCCGAGCACGCCTACCGTCTTGATTGCCATTACACCGTCTCCACAATCGCGGCGATCCCCTGGCCGCCGCCGATACAAGCCGTTGCCAATCCGCGCTTCGCGCCGCGGCGGCGGAGTTCCAGCGTGAGCGTGAGCAGCAGGCGGGTGCCGGTCATCCCCAGCGGATGGCCGAGCGCGATCGCGCCGCCGTTCACGTTGACCTTGTCGCGATCGAGGCCGAGTTCCTTCTCGACCGCCAGATACTGCGCGGCGAAGGCCTCGTTCACCTCGATGAGGTCGATGTCGTCGAGGGTGAGCTTCGCCTTCTCGAGCACCATGCGGGTGGCTGGAGCAGGCCCCATGCCCATCAGCGTCGGTTCGACGCCGACGTACGCCCAGTGCGTGAGCCGGGCGAGCGGTGTGAGGTTGTGCTTCTTGACGCCGTCTTCGGACGCGAGCAGGAGCGCGGCGCCGCCGTCGACGATCCCCGAGGCGTTGCCGGCCGTGACGCATCCGTTCTTGCTGAACGCCGCCGGCAGCTTCGCGAGCCCTTCCATCGTCGAATCCGGACGCATGTGATCGTCCTGGGCGAAGAGTTCGGTTCCCTTGCGCGATTTCAGTTCGACGGGGACGACCTCCTCTTTCAGCCGTCCCGACTTCCACGCGTCGTCGGCGAGCTTCTGGCTGCGGATCGCGTATTCGTCCTGCGCCTCGCGGCTGATGCCGTACTTCGCCGCGCAGTTCTCCGCCGTGCCCGCCATGGTGCAGCCGCAGTGCGTGTCGAGCAACGCCGACCACAACGTGTCTTCGAGCTGCCCCTGGCCCAGACGCAGGCCGCTGCGCAGGCCGCGGATCACGTGCGGCGCCTGGCTCATGCTCTCCATGCCCCCGGTGAGCACGATATCGGCCTCGTCGAGGACGATCAGGTGCGCGCCGTTCACGGCCGCCTGGATGCCGGACCCGCAAAGCCGGTTCACCGTGAGCGCCGGCACCTCGATGGGCAGGCCAGCACGAAGGCCGACGTGGCGCGCGCCGTAGACCGCGTCAGAACTGGTTTGGAGCACGTTGCCAAAGACGACGTGATCGACGGCGTCGGGCTTCACCCCCGTCCGCTCGAGCGCCGCGCGCGACGCGATGGCGCCGAGTTCGAGCGCCGAGATGTCCTTCAGCTTGCCCGCATATTCCGCCATGGGCGTGCGTGCGCCGCCCAGGATGTAGATCTCTTTATTCATCAGTCCTCACCTGTCACGCTGTCACGGAGCCGACGGCTGCGGGCACCAAGGACACGAAGAACACAAGGGCCACAAAGGAAGAACACGAAAACAAAAGTATTAGTGTTTTCTTAGTGTTCCTCGTGTTCTTAGTGTCCTTAGTGACCCAAAGGCCGTCAGCGCGTTCAGCGAACCGCCGCCGCTATGAAATCTCCGGCCTCGCGAGTTCCGAGCTGTCCCCCAATGTCCGACGTTACCTGATTCTCTTTCACCGCGCGCAGGACGGCTGCTTCGATCGCGGCGGCCTCCTCCTTCGCGCCGAGCGTCTCGAGCAGGAGCGCCATCGACGAGATCGCGCCGATCGGGTTGGCGACGTTCTTTCCCGCGAACTTCGGCGCCGAGCCGTGGACCGGTTCGAACATCGACGTCTTCCCCGGATGAATGTTGCCGGAGGCCGCCATCCCCAGCCCGCCCTGGAACGTCGCGCCCAGATCCGTGATGATGTCGCCGAACAGGTTGTTGGTGACGATCACCTCGAACTGACCCGGGTCCAGCACCATGTACATGGCAAGCGCGTCGATGTAGTAGTGCGTGGCGGTGATGCCCGGATATTGCGGTGCCAGTTCCTTGAACACGCGCTGCCACAGCGCATGCCCCTGCTGCATCGCGTTGCTCTTGTCGGCCATGCAGACCTTCGTGAGGCCGTTCGCGTTCGCGTACTCGAAGGCGTGCTTCACGATGCGGTGCACACCCTTATAGGTGTTGATCTCCTCCTGGATCGCGACCTCGTCCTGCGTATTCGCCTTGAAGCGGCCGCCGACGCTGACGTAGACGCCTTCCGTGTTCTCACGGAACACGACGAAGTTGACGTCCTTCGATGTGCGGCCTTTCAGCGGGCACAACCGTTCGTCGAGCAGCTTCACGGGACGATAGTTCACGTAGAGGTCCAGCTCGAACCTCGTTCCCAGCAGGATGTCGCGCGCATGACGATTGTCTGGAACGCGGGGATCGCCCAGGGCACCAATGAAGATGGCGTCGAACTCGCGCAGGAGGTCGTAACCATTTGCCGGGAGTGTTTCGCCGGTTGCCAACGTGTGGTCCGCGCTCCACGGCAGGTGCTCGAGCTCGAACGCACGGCCGAACTTCTCGCCGACGGCGGTCAGCACTTTCACGGCCTCGACCGTGACCTCTTTTCCGATTCCGTCACCAGGAATGATTGCCAGCTTCATGTGTCATGAATGCGCCCGATCGCAACGTCAAGGGACACGGTTCCCATACTGACGAAGAGCACAACCTTCCCATCATACTGAACCAGCCGAACCTCGTCACGCCGTCCAACCTCAACAGCCATTGATTCCGTCCCATAATCCAACAGACTGGATTCAACGATCCGGATTCCCAGAAATATTCGTCCCTCCACTCGTCACAAGTGCTTGTATTTGTTGAGGTTTTATCCGTCACACCACTCGGCACAGTGCGTGCTCTCTGAACAGTGTTCAGGGACGTGGAAGCGCCCACTGGGGACGGCCTGCCTGCAATCCGGTACGGCCGCACCTGGAGCGCTTGACAGTAGTGTTCGCGGATTCACGTCCTTTCGTACTCGTCCGCGATCTGGAGGTCTGGTTCATGAGAAGTGTGTTGTTCAGGACGTTCCTGGCCGTTGCGCTCGCGTTCGCGTGCGTACCGGCCGCGATGGCGCAGGAGACGACCGGCGTCATCGAAGGCGTCGTCCGGGATTCGGCCGGCGCTGTTCTTCCTGGTGCAACCGTCGAGGCCACTGGCCCGTCGGGCACCGTTGTCGCGGTTACGAACGAACGCGGCGAATACCGTTTCCCTCGGCTGCCGTCGGGGCGTTACACCGTGAAAGCGAATCTTCCGTCCTTTGCTCCCGCAGAGGCCACGGTCGACCTGACGGTCGGCTCGACCCAGCGTGCGGAGTTCACGCTGCGGATCGCGGGTCTGACCGAGACCGTGGAAGTCACCGCGGAAACACCGGCGATCGACCTGACGTCGGCGCAGACCGCGACCAACATCTCGCGCGAGCGGATCGAGTACGTGCCCCGCGGCCGTGACTTCACGGACGTCGTCGGCCAGGCGGCCGGCGCGGCTAACGAGTCGCAGGCGGGCGGCATCTCGATCAACGGCTCGTCGGGTTCGGAAAACCGCTTCGTCATCGACGGTATCGACACGACCAGCCCGCAGGTTGGGACCAACGCCGTGCCGATGCGCGCCGAATTCTTCGAAGAGGTGCAGGTGAAGTCGGCCGGCTACGCGGCGGAGTTCGGTGGCTCGACCGGCGGCGTCATCAACGCGATCACCCGCAGCGGAACCAACAGCTTCCACGGCACGATCCTCGCCGACTTCCAGCAGCGCAGCTGGGGCGGCAGCGAGCGGCCGATCCTCATCGATGCCTCCACGTCCACCGGCTTCGATTACGTCAATCCGCCGAAGGACGATGAGACCCGCATCGATCCAGGGTTCTCGCTGGGCGGCCCGATCGTGCGTGACCGGCTGTGGTTCTTTGGTTCGTACCAGCCGGGGATCCGCAGCACCGAGCGCACCGTCACCTTCGAGAACGGTGTCACGAATACGTTCGATCAGGACTTCAACGTTCAGTACGGCGCGGTGAACGTCACCGGCAACGTCGGCTCGAAGGTCCTGTACCGCGTGGGCGCCAATTTCTCGCCGTTTGAAACGAAGCGCTCGCTCCCGTCGCAGACGGGTCAGACCTCGCTGACCGATCCGGACGACTACCTCCGCGGCACGAAGGGGGATCGCCGGACGTACTCGGGATCGGTGGACTACATTCCGACCTCGCATCTCGCGCTCTCGGCACGGGCTGGACGGTTCCTGACCGACTCGGAGAGCACCGGCGTCGAGTTCCCCGGGCTGATCGCGCAGATCCACTCGACGAGCACGGCCGCTTCGCTCGCCTCACTGCCCGCGGACGTGCCGCGCACCCGCGGATACTCGTCCGACGTGCTGATCGGCGACGCGACCACGCGCGACGAGTACATCCGCGACTTCTTCGGCGCGGATGCGACCTGGTTCGTGAACGCCGGCGGCGAGCACCAGATCAAGGGTGGCATCCAGGCCGAGCGGATCTCGAACGACGTGCTGAGCGGCTACAACGCGGACCGGCTCATCGCCTACGGTGGTCAGTCGTACACCGCGATCAACGGACAGACGTTCCAGGGCCAATACGGCATCCTGCGCCTGCTGAACATCTCGACGCAGGGTGACGTGTCGACGAACAACATCGCGCTGTTCGTGCAGGACACGTGGAGGGCGCTGCCGAACCTCACGTTCAACGTCGGTGTGCGCAGCGAACGTGAGCGCGTGCCGAACTTCGGCGACACTGGCGTCAAGTTCCCGATCGAGTTCGGCTGGGGCCAGAAGCTGGCTCCGCGGCTGGGCTTCACCTACGATCCGTTCAACGACGGTCGTACGAAGGTCTACGGCTCCTGGGGCAAGTACTACGACGTCATGAAGTACGAGTTGCCGCGCGGCTCGTTCGGCGGCGACAAGTGGGTCGACTACTGGTTCACCTGGGACAATCCGAACGTCCTGGCCAACCAGGTGGCGAGCTGCGCGACCGGCTCCAACACGGTGGCGGAGCGCCCGTCCTGCCCGGGCGGCATGTTCATCGAGGCGTTCGACCAGCGGCACAACGCGGCTGAGGACGTCGATGAGTTCGTCGATCCGGACCTGAAGCCGATGGAAGAACACGAGTTCCAGATCGGAGCCACTCGTGAGTTCAACTGGGGCAACAACATTGGCGGCGTCGTGCTCGGAGCGCGCTACATCCACAAGGATCTCAAGCGCACGATCGAGGACGTCGGCGTCTCGACCCCGGTCGGCACGCAGTACTACATGGCCAATCCGGGCGAGGGCATTACGCTGACGCTCGCCGGACCGGGTCTGCCTCCCTTCCCCAAGGCCAAGCGTCAGTACGACGGCCTCGAACTCACCGCGGAGCGCCGCTTCGCGGACAATTGGGGAGCCTTCTTCAGCTACACGCTGAGCCGTCTCTACGGCAACTACTCGGGTCTGGCGAGCTCGGACGAGAACGGCCGCACGTCGCCGAACGTGAACCGCTTCTTCGACCAGATCGTCATGACGTTCGACAAGAACGGCAACCCGGTTCTCGGCCGGCTCGGCACCGATCGCCCGCATCAGTTCAAGGCGCAGGTGATGTATCGGCTGCCGTCGCAGACGACCATCGGGCTGAACCAGCGGATCGCCAGCGGGATCCCGGTCTCCGAGGAGTTCCAGATCTCGGGCGGCTACCCGTTCTTCCCGAACGGCCGCGGCAACATGGGGCGGACGCCCGTGCTCAGCAACACGGACCTGTCGATCTTCCAGGACATTCCGTTTGGCGGCCAGGCGGTGCAGCTCCAGCTGACCGTGTTGAACCTCTTCGATCAGGACACCGTGACGCGGTACGACAACACCCGGTTCGCCGGGAGCTCGACGCTGCCGATCACGACCCAGGAGTTCTTCAACACGAGCTGGAACTATGAGAGCATCCTGGCGGCGGACCCGTCACTGGTCGACCCGAAGTTCAATCAGGCGAACCAGTGGCAGGCTCCTCGTGAGGTGCGTTTCACGGTGAAGTTCACCTTCTAACCCCTCTCGCGCCCGGTTTGCCGGGCGTCAGCGAGGTACACACCGAAGCGGCAGGGCCTGCGGGTCCTGCCGCTTTTTTTTTGACGATCGATTACACTCGCCCACACGACACCCCATTCCCCGGGAGGTCCGTCCATGTGTTTGCGAAACCTTCTCAGTGCCCTGCTTGCCGCGCTCCTTCTCTCCTCGCCAGCCCTCGCTCACCCCAGTCAGGTGCGCGAGCGGGCGACCGAACCCTACGAGGAAGGGCTCGAACAGATGCGCAACGAGGCGTTCGACGCCGCGGCAAAGTCATTCGAGGCGGCCGTCGGCATCGACGGCACGTTCGACATGGCCTACTACATGCTCGGCCGCGCGCACCTCGCGCGAAAACAGTACGCCGCCGCGGTGTACGCCCTGGAGAAGTGCCGCCAGCTGCACCAGGCTGAAGCCAGTCGAAGTTTCGAAAACAGGCAGGAGGGAAACCGGCTGCGACGGGAGCGGATCGCCGAACTCGACCGGCTGATCCAGGATACCGAGGCCGCGGCGGCCAGGCCCCAGAATGCGACCCAGCGCTTCAAACTCCAGGAACAGGTTCGGCAGCTCCAGGAACGCAAACGCCAGATCCAGGATCTGGACCGGCAACAGGTGCTCGAGCCGTCCAAGGCCGTACCTGGATTCGTCTCGCTCTCGCTCGGGAGCGCGTATTACCGGAACGGCAACGTGACGGAAGCCGAGCACGCCTGGCTCGCCGCCGTAGCCGCCGACCCGAAGATCGGCGAAGCCCACAACAACCTCGCCGTCATCTACATGGAGACCGGCCGTCTCGACGAAGCCGAGAAGGCCGTGAAGGCCGCGGAAAAGGCCGGACTCAAAGTCTCGCCGGCGCTGATCGCGGAGATAAAGAAGCGAAAGGCGGCTGGGTGTTAACGGCCTTCCTTGTCAATGCTGAATGCTCACTTGATGCGGGTCAATGCTGAATGCTGAATTCGGAGATCACGTCACCATCAGCATTCAGCATTGGTACGCGTCAGTTCCGCAGCATTCAGCATTGACAGAGATCGAAGTCAGATCTGCTCGACGTCGATCTGCGCGCGCTGGAGCTTGCCGCTGAAGTCGATGTAGCACGACTTCCATTCCGAGAAGACTTCGAGCGCGGCGACGCCCGCTTCGCGGTGGCCGTTGCCGGTGTTCTTCGTGCCGCCGAACGGCAGGTGCACCTCGGCGCCGATGGTCGGGGCGTTGATGTAGAAGATCCCGGTGTAGAGATCGCGCATCGCCGCGAACGCGCGGTTGATGTCCTGCGTGTAGATGGACGCGGAGAGGCCGTACTCGACGCTGTTGCCGATCGCGATCGCCTCGTCCAGCGATTTGCACTTCATGACCGAGACCACCGGCCCGAAGATCTCCTCCCGGGCGATGCGCATCTTCGGATCGACATTAGTGAAGATCGTCGGCTCGTGGAAGAAGCCCTTCGCGTGCGGACCGCTCGTCAGGCGGTTGCCGCCGCAGGCGATCGTCGCCCCCTCCTTTTTCCCGATCTCGACGTAATTCATCACCGTCTTCAGCTGGCTCTCGCTGTTGGACGGCCCCATCTGGATCTTCTCGTCGAGGCCGTCGCCGATCGTCAGCGACTTCGCACGCGCCACGAACATGTCGACGAACGTGTCGTGGACCTTCTCGTGGACGACGACGCGGCTGGCCGCCGTGCAGCGCTGGCCGGTGGTGCCGAAGCCGCCCCAGAGACAGCCGTCCACGGCGAGCTCGAGATCGGCGTCATCCATGATCATGATGACGTTCTTGCCGCCCATCTCGAGGTGGACCTTCTTGAACGTCGGCGCCGCCGCCTGGTTCACGATCCGCCCGACCTTCGTCGATCCAGTGAACGACACGACGCGCACCACCTCGCTCGTCGTCAGCGGCGTGCCCACTTCGTCACCGTCGCCGGTGACCATGTTCACGACCCCCTTCGGGATGCCCGCTTCCTCGAGGACCTTGACGAAATTCACCGCCGACAGCGGCGTCTGCGAGGCCGGCTTGAAGACGACCGTGTTGCCGCAGACGAGCGCCGGGATGATCTTCCACGAGGGGATCGCCATCGGGAAGTTCCAGGGGGTGATGATCGAGCAGACGCCGAGCGGCTGCCGGACCGACATCGCGAATTTGTTCCGCAGCTCGGACGGGACGGTATGGCCGAACATGCGGCGCCCCTCGCCGGCCATGTAGAAGGTCATGTCGATGGCTTCCTGCACGTCGCCGCGGGTCTCGTTGAGCACCTTCCCCATCTCGCGGGTCATGTCGCGGGCGAACTCTTCCTTCCGCGCCGCGATGATCTGCGCGACCTTGAACAGCATCTCGGCACGGACCGGCGCCGGCACGAGCCGCCAGGTCTCGTACGCCCGCCGCGCCGCGTCGAGCGCCGCCTCGACGTCCGCGCGGTTGGAATTCTGGAAGATGCCGATGAGGTCGTCCGTATTGGCGGGGTTCCGGTTCTCGAAGGTCTTGCCGGATGCGGACGGCTTCCACTCGCCGTCGATGTAGTTCCCGTACGTAGTAACGCTGGATGGGGTACTAGTTGCCATAGCCTTCGATTATATCGGGGGCCGTTGCTCGTCGCGCACGGGTCAATGCTGAATGACGAATGACGAATGCTGAATGGGGATTGCGCATCATTCAGCATTCGACATTCAGCATTCGTCATTGACACCGGCGCCTTCACGGCGCCCCGAGCTACTGGCGGGGCGCCATGACGTAGGCGCTCACGGTACTCTCATGACCGCCAGCACTGACGGCGGCGACGCCGAACACGTGATCGTCGATGTTCTTGTCGGGCAGCACGAACTCGGTGACGTTGCCGACGTACAGCTCGTTCTCCCAGTCGGGCGCCCAGGCCTTGCGCCAGAAGATCCGGTAGCCGGCGGCCCCGGGGGACGCGGTCCAGCGAAGACGCGCGTCGTAGCCAGACTGTCCGCGGCTGAGCATGTTCTGCCGGACCTCCGGCGGCGGCGGCGCCAGCGCCAGGACCGCCATGCCGGCGGCGTTCGCGCGCGCGTTCTGCGCCAGGTAGCGGAAGTCGACGCCGTCGATCGTGTCGTTCGCGTTGTGCTGCTTCGAGTAGTTCTCGCGCGATTCGCGGAAGCCGATGGCCGCGAACCCCTGCGAGTTGAAGCCGCTGTGATCACCGCCGCGTCCGAAGCGGTCCCGCCGCGACATCAGCCGGATCTCGTGCGAGGGCACGTAGCGCTCGGCCATCCGCTTCGCGAAGTTTGCCAGCGATCGGGACGGCGAGTCTTCCGGACCCTCCGAATAGACGCGGACCGTTGCGCTGTCACGCAGCCCGTTGCCGCCGAGCGACCCGCCGACGATGTCGTTGTTGAAGAGCGCCTGGACGGGGACGTTCTGCTCCTTCATCCGCTTCGCATGCTCCGTCGACCCGATGAGCCCCTGCTCTTCGCCGGCGACCGTCATGAACACGAGCGTCGCGTCGAACTCGATCCCGCTCTGGGCGAACACGCGCGCCAGCTCCATCGACAGGACCGTCCCGCTGCCATCATCGTTGGCGCCCGGCGCGACGACATTGGGATCGGAACGTCCGCCACCGCCCCGGCCCCGGCCCTGGGCCTGCTGGCCGCGCTGTCCCGGCGCGCCGGCCGCCTGGCCCCGCTGCCCCGCGGGCTGATTCCCCCGCCCGGTATTGAGGCCCGCCTGGCCGCGTTCACCGAGGTTCAGCGAATCGTAGTGGCCGCTGACGTAGATCCGGCGCGGTGACTTGCCCGGAAGGACCGCGACGATGTTGCGCAGTTCCACGTCGTGCGTGATCCGTCCGCCCTGCGGAATCTGGTGGGTGTCGAACTCGACCTGCAGCCGCGGGCTCGCGTTCTTCATCTCGTCGAGGATCCATTGCCGCGCCTCGCCGAGACCGTTCGGCAGGTTCGGATCCGAGAGCGTGTTGCGGGTGTGGAAGCTCGAAAGCTTCTTCAGGAGCTGCTCCAGCCGTTCTTCCGAAATCGAGGCGATCAGCTTCTGGATGCGCGGATCGAGTTCACCTGTGGCTGCCTCTGACTGCGCCGCAACCGGCAGTGCCGTTCCGAAGAATGCCGCCAGCACCGAGGCGGCGGCCAATGCACGCGTCTTCCTCATGTCTCTCCTACCTGATTTTCGTGTGTTCGAGATAGTCGCCCGACGGGATCCTGGGCGCGCGTCCAAGCGGGGCGTTGTAGAAGTAGACCCACGCAGGCACCATCGTGCCGTCCGGCATCCGGACATCGGAGGTCGACCGCGCATAGAGGCTCCGATCGGGGTCATCCGGCCGGTAGCCTTCGATGTCGTCGAGCGCGGCGAGCACCGCGTCGGCGTCGGTCATCTCGTACACCTCGCCCCAGATGCGGCCTTCAGGCGCGGGAACGGCCGCGGGATAGATGCCGAGATCGAACAGCGCCCCGCCGATCGAGCCGCGGCCGCGATAGATCAACTTGGAGTCGATCCCGGCCCGCCGCCGGCGGTCGAACCCGGCCATCAACGTGCCGTAAAAGAAAACGAAATCTGCCACCGGTGGGATGAAGCGTACAACGCCTGAGAAGCAAAGGGAAGTGCGGGGGTCTGGGTACAAACGTAGGGCGCCCCTTTATGGGGCGCCTGTGTACAAAACGCAGGGCGTCCCTTTACGGGGGCGCCCTGAGATCGAACGTCGCGATCGGGTCTATTTCTCGATCTGCTGCGGGATCATGGCGAGCAGGTCGGCCGGGACGCTGAACGACAGCGCGACCGTCCGGCCGGTGCCGGAGAGCTGGAGCGAGTTGATCAGGGCAGCGGCCTTGGGATCCGATTTCGCGGCCATCTCGCCGAAGGCCAGCGCGCCGCTGACGATCTTGCGCAGGTTCTCGGCCGACGCGTCATCGAGAGCCTCGGCGCGGAGCGTGCCCGAGATTCCACCGTTGACGTGGCCGGAGGCGGCGAACCACTTGATCGGCGGCACCCTGCTGGCCACCTCGGCAGGAAGCTTCGCCTGCTGAGCGATGGAGTCGAACCGGCCCACTGCCCACGCGTTGCTGTTGCTCGCGATGTCGGCCACGAGATCCATCATCTCGCTGTTGCTGGTGATCGAGTGCGAACTCATCTGCGCGTCGATCGCGCTCTGGACGGTCGGCTTGGTGCCGATGGCGACGAGACCGGCCTCGAGGAATGCGAGCGAGACCTGATGCGCCTGGCTGGCTGGAGAGGTGATCAGGCGCTTGCCCTTGTAGTCTTCGACCTGACCGCCGTGCTCACGCGCCAGGCTTTCGAGCTGGGTTTCGTTGAACCGGCCCCGGGCCACGATGAGGCCGTTCGGATTCCCGCTGACGCCCGTGGCCGCCGCGACCACGTAGTCGATGTCTTTCTCGATGTCGATGCCGGTCTGGGCCCGGAACTCTTCCTGCCCCTCCGGGTGCATCGGCATCGCCGCCTTCAGCCGCATCCGAAGGTCGGAATCCATGATCGAGCGGACATCGGCGTAGGCAACCACCGCCGCATCCGCGGGGACGTATCGCAGTTCATTTGCAACCGGCGCGGCCGAAACCGACTGGAAACCGCCGGCGTAGTAGGCCACGAGCCCCGTACAAAGCCCTGCCGCCAAAACCGCCGCCGATCCAGCCATGAAGTAACGGGTTCTCTTCGTCATTCGCGTGGCCCTCTGGGGGGATTATACAGATCTGACGGGTAAAAAGTTCCGTAAGTGTTCGCAAACGGACAACTTACGCCCAAACGCCAAACCCCAAACTCCAAACTCCAAACTCCAAACTTCAAACTTCAAACTTCAAAACTGAAACCAAACTTCCCTCGAGCACAGCAGTTTTGGAGTTTGGAGTTTGAACATTTGGAGTTGTCATTGCTCCAGGATGTATTCCTTCCGCTCGACCACCCAGCTGGCGATCCACAGGAACAGGCCCCAGATGACGGCCAGGCTGATCAGGCTGGTCGCCAGGCTAGGGGTCGTGCGGAAAATGCCCTGGATCATGCTCAAGGCGCTGTCGTTGGGCATCGCGTGCGGCACGAGCGCCTGGACGTAATAGACGACCGTGTAATACCTGAGGTAGCCGGGGAAGGTCAGCGCGACCTGTTCCCATCCGAAGATGAACACCAGGCCGATGAGCAGAGGCCGCTTGAACTTGGCCCCGACGAAGGCAAAAACGGCCCCGTAGACCGCCAGCCCCAGGGCGAGCAGCACGAGGTCCTTCACGAGGTCGATGAACGATCCCCCCAGCGTGCTGTCGCCCATCGGGGCGATGAGCAGGTACACCAGCATCACCGAAGGCAGGACGACGAAGACCGTGCACACCAGGTAGGCGAGGTACTTGCCGGCCAGGACGGCCCCTTTGGGGATCGGGCGCGTGAAGAGATAGGTGATCGTCTTGTCCTCGACCTCGTCGGCAATGAGCGACGTGCCGTAGAACACCCCGAGCAGTGGCACCACGATCCGGAGATACACGAGCCAGATCAGGATCCCGAAGATGCCCGCTCCCGTCATGCGGGTCTGGTCGAGGATCGGCGCCCCAAGGCCGACGAGCGCCCGGAGGAACAACGCCAACAGTACCGGCAGGCCGACGAGCAGCATCATGAAGACGGTGCGGCGCGACCAGAGCATCTCGCCGATCGACAGATCCATGATCCGCAGCGCGGACGGCAGGAACGAAGGTGGCGGCGGCAGCGTTTTCTGGGTCATGTCAACGCATCCCCTTCAGCATTCGACATTCAGCATTCGACATTCAGCATTTCCGCCTGCGCGCGCAGCGCTTCGGCGGACCCGCCGTAGCCTTGGCGAGGCGGGCAGCATTGACACGTCACTTGACCAGGTACTGGAACACGGCCTGGAGGTTGTCATCGGGTGAGGTGACCTCCTCGATCGTGCCGTATTCGCCGCTCGCCGCCAGTTCGGTGACGCGGGTGTAGAAGGCGTCCGGCTGCCCCGTCTCGACCACGACCGCCCCCTCCTCGAACTTCAGGCTGCGGACGTCGACGCGGCCGATGAAGTCGCGGGCGAGGCCCCGCGGGTTCTCGGCGCGGACGTAGACGGTATGCGGATGCTCGTCGATGAGATCACGGATCGCGTGGACGTCCCCCTCGGCGAGGATGCGTCCGTTGTTGATGAGGAGGATGTTCCCCGTCATCGCCTCGATCTCGTGCAGGATGTGGCTCGAGACGATGACGCTCTTGCCCGCGCGCGCCCACTCGCGGATCAGGCGGATCGTCTTCCGCCGCATGATCGGATCCATCCCCGAGAGCGGTTCGTCGAGGATGAGCAGCTGCGGATCGTGGACGATGGCCTGCGCCAGCTTCACGCGCTGACGCATGCCCTTGCTGTAGGCGCCGATCTTCTTGTTCGCGGCGTCCATCAGGTCGACGGCCTCGAGCGCGCGCGTCGCCGCTTCGAGCGCGTCCTTCTCGTCGAGGCCATTCAGCCGGACGAGCGCCGACACCCATTCGATCCCGGTCATCCGCTCGTAGAAGGCGTCCTGCTCGGGGCAGAAGCCGATGTCGAAATAGAGCTGCGGGTTGCGCCAGATCGGCTGGCCAAGCACCTTGATCGTGCCCTTGTTCGGCGCGAGCTGACCGGTGATCAGCTTCATGAACGTCGACTTGCCGGCGCCGTTCGGGCCGAGCAGGCCGGTGATGCCGGGCGGCACCGAGACGGTCACGTCGTTCAGGCCGATGACCTGGCCGTACCACTTCGAGACGTGCTCGGCGGAGACGATCGGCTCGAGGCTCATGTCACGATCTCCACGCCGCGGACGCGCCGCTCGAGGATCGAAACCGACAGGGCGATCAGGCCGAGCACGACGACCAGCGAGACCTGCCAGGGGGTGTCGAACCGCGGCGGCTGCCGGAAGATCACGTCGAGGACCTGTTCCAGGTTCGTCGTCACGGCAATCCATGACACGCCGCTGCTGCCGGTGATCAGGTACAGCACGCCGAAGATCGCAAGCGTGAAGAAGATGATTCCCGCGAAGAGAATGCCGACGTAGCGTGCGCTCTTCGAGAGCGACGAGAGCGCCAGCATCGACAGGCTCGCCAGCGTGGCCTGCAGCACGGTCGCGACCGTGATGGCCGGGAACAGGAACAGGTTGTTCCTGATGAACTCGAAGCTGCCGCTGAACATGACCTGCAGAAACAGCAGGAGCATCGCGGGCAGGAACGTCACCAGCATGAGAAAGGTGAAGAGGACCGCCGCCTTGCCGGCGATGTATTCGGCGCGCAGCAGCGGCTTCGACAGGTAGATCTGCAGGGCGTTGGCGCGTCGATCATTGGCGATCAGGCCGGCGCCGACGTAGATCGTCATGACGAAGACGAAGAAGTCCTGCCACTCGAGGAAGCCGCGGAACATCTTCGCATCGGGCGAGAACCACGAAGCGGTCTGGGGATAGTTCACCGAGAAGTAGACCAGCACCGCGTGCACCACGAACGGCACCCAGGCAAAGAGCAGCAGGATGATGAACATCCGCTTGCGCAGCATGTTCATGATCCCGGCCTGCGCGATCACGGTCCACGACCGGCCCAGCGGAGCGCGATGACCGCCGTAGCGGCGATAGCTTTGATCGTGAATGGGCATGGTGGATCTGTCGCTGTCAATGGCCATTCGGCATTGACACGCCGTGTCACTCCTCCCCCACCGCCTTCGCGAAGACGTCTTCGAGCGTGGGGATGCTCGGACGCAGGTGGCGGATCTGGACGCGATGCGCGGTGGCGAGCTGGAAGATCTCGCGCTGGTCGCGGCCGGCCGGCACGAACACGCGCATGATGTCCTCGTCGGTCCCGTGCGTGTCGAGCCCGTTCGCGCGGAGCACCTCGATGAACGCCGGCAAGTCACCCTTGATCCGCAGCTCGAACACGCGTCCCGCCGGCCCCTTCAATTCTTCGATGGGGCCCTGGGCCACGACCTGGCCTTTGTCCATCACGACGACGTGGTCGCAGGTGTATTCGACGTCGGGCAGGAGGTGCGACGAGAGAATCAGGTTGACGTTCTTGTTGTGCCCGAGATCGCGGATCAGCTCGAGCATCTCGTCGCGCCCCTTCGGGTCCATGCCGTTGGTGGGCTCGTCGAGAAACAGCAGGTCGGGATCGTGCACCAGCGCCTGCGCCAGCTTGATCCGCTGCTTCATGCCGGTCGAGTAGGTCTCGACGTTGCGATAGCGCGCTTCGCCGAGGCCGACGTAGTAGAGGACCTCGTGCGCCCGCTGCATCGCGTCGACCGGCGGAAGGCCGGCGAGCTGGCCGCAATAGGCGACAAACGACACCGCGTTCATGCCGGGGATGTGCGCGTCGCTCTCCGGCATGTAGCCGAGACGGGCGCGGATCTCGAGCGGCTTCTGCGCCACGTCAAGCCCCAGCACCGTCATGCGTCCGGCGGCCGGCTTGATGAACCCGAGGAGCGACTTGAGCATCGTGCTCTTGCCGGCGCCGTTCGGGCCGAGCAGTCCGACGGCGCCCGGCGCGAAGCGGGCGCTGACGTTCTTCAGCGCCTGGTTCTTTCCATAAATGACGCTGACACCGTCGAGGTGAACGACGCTCTCTGTCGTGGCAGGGCCGGGGCCTGCATACGTCTCGGCCATAGCGGGGAATGTCTGCACGCGTTAGCTTATACGGGTTTCAGGGTGTCCGGGTTCGGACATCTCGAACGCCCAAATTCCCAAAAACCAACGCCCAAGGGCCAAAGACCAAAACCCAAGGACATCGTTCTTTTGGAAGTTGGCAATTGGTATTTGGGAGTTGGGACTTGGGAGTTGGGCGTTTGGAGTTTGGAGTTGACCACCGTCAGAGATTCCCCCGGAGTCCGAGAACGTCGGCGCGCTCCCGCATGAACGCGATGACGTTCGTGATGTGCTGATCCAGGGGCAATCCGATCTCTTCGGCTCCCTTGCGCAGGTCGTCGCGGCTCACGGCGCGGGCGAAGGCCTTGTCCTTCATCCGCTTCATGACCGACGAAGCTTCGAGGTCCAGGACGCTCTTCGACGGACGCACGAGCGCGGCCGCGGTGACGAACCCGGACATCTCGTCGCAGGCGAAGAGCGCATGCTCGAGGCGCGACTCACGTGCCACACCGGAATAGTCCGCGTGCGAGAGGATGGCGCGCGTCACCCACTCGGGATAGCCCTGCTCCTTCAGCACCTCGACGCCACGGAACGGGTGGTCCTTCGGATCCGGGTACTTCTCGTAGTCGAAATCGTGCAGCAGCGCGACGACCGCCCAGTCCTCCTCGGGTTCGCCCCAGAGGCGGGCGTAGCCGCGAAGCGCCGCCTCCACGCCGAGCATGTGCTTGCGCAGGCTTTCGCTCGCCGTCCACTCCGTCATCAGCGCGTACGCCGCGTCCCGGTTCAGATCCATCGCTTACGACCTCTCGAGCACGGGCTCCGGACGAACCATGCGGCCAGCCTCGAACCGATCGACGACCGTCGCGGTGACCATGTCGCCCAGGACGTTGACCGTCGTTCGGCACATGTCGAGGATGCGGTCCACGCCGATGATGATCGCAATGCCTTCGACCGGCACGTTGACCATCTGCAGGACCATCATCAGCAGCGGGATCGATCCGCCGGGGACACCGGCAACCCCGATGGCGGTCACCACCGACATCAGGATGACAACCAGCTGCTGGGCAAGGCTGAGGTCCTGACCGAAGACCTGCGCGATGAACAGGACCGTGATCCCTTCGAACAGCGCGGTGCCGTTCATGTTGACCGTCGCGCCGAGCGGGATGACGAAGCCGGCGATCTGCCGCGGGACCTTCAACTCCTCCTCCGTCACCCGGAGCGTCGTCGGCAGCGTCGCGTTGCTCGACGAGGTCGAGAAGGCCGTGACGGTCACGATCTTCGTCCGTTTGAAGAAGTCGAGCGGATTCCGGCGCGCGACGAGCGAAAGGATCGCGGAGTAGACCACGATCGAGAAGATGGTCAGACCGCTGACGACCGTCAGCACGTAGGCGGCAAGGCTGCCCAGCAGACCCAGGCCGAAGCGCGTCGTCACCGCGAATATCAGGCAGAAGACGGCGTACGGCGCGAAAGCCATGACGATCTCGATGATGCGGATCGTCACCGCGGCAACGCTGTCCATGAAGTCGAGAAGGGGCTGCGCCTTCTCTTTCGGGATCGTGGTCAACGCCACGCCGATGAAGAGGGCGAAGACGATGACCGCCAGCATTTCACCCTGCGCCATCGCCTGAACCGGGTTGCGCGGCACGAAATTGACGAAGGTGTTGATGCTCAAGCCGCCCTGGGCCAGCCCCATCATCTGCTCCGACTGGCTGCCATAGGTCGCCATCAGTTCTTCGCGCAAGCCGATGTCGAGCCCCGCACCAGGCCGAACCGTGTTGACCAGTGTCAGGCCGATCACGACGGCGCAGGTCGTGAGCGTCAGAAAGCCCAGAAGCGTGGTCAGACCGATGCGCCCGAGGCGGCTCACGTCACCGAGCCCGGCCACACCGAGCGCCAGGGTCGAGAGCACGAGGGGGATGACCACCATGATCAGCGCGTTCAACCAGACGCGGCCGAGCGGCTCGGCCATGTTGGTCACGATCCACCCCACGGCGGGCGTCATCCCCACGGCGAGGTTGACGGACACACCAGCGGCGGCGCCGAGGATCAAGCCCAGAAGGATGCGATTGTGTAATGCCACGCGTGTCTCCAGTGTGTTCGCCGGTGCTGGTGCGGCGTACAGCCGCGCCCCACCTTGCTAGTTGATCTTCTTCATCTCGACGCGCCGGTTCTTCGCGCGTCCGTCGTCAGCGGAATTGGCTTCCTCATCCGGTTCGTGCGCGGCGTCCTGCGCCGCCGCCGGGACCGCGCACACGAACATCAACAGAACAGCAAACCAGGCCCTCTTCACCGAGGGTTCCTCCGGGCCGTTTTCTGGGGTAGCGCTGAGATTATAGCCGCCAGCCCTACTCGCCCATGACCTTGACCACCACCCGTTTGCGGCGCTGGCCGTCGAACTCGGCGTAGAACACCTGCTCCCACGGCCCGAGATCGAGCTGGCCGGCCGTGATGGGAATGATGACCTGGTGCCCCATGATCGTGCGCTTCAGGTGCGCGTCGGCGTTGTCTTCGCCGGTCTGGTGATGCTTGTACGGGAGACCCGCCGGAGCGAGCTTCTCGAGCCAGACCTTGAAGTCGGCGATCAACCCGTCCTCCCAGTCGTTGACGTAGACGCCCGCGGTGATGTGCATCGCGGACACGAGCACCATCCCCTCCGTGATGCCGCTCTTGTTCACGATCGCGGCGACCTCGTCGGTGATGCGGATGAATTCCTGACGGTTCTTCGTGTTGAACCAAAGATAGTCGGTGAAAGTGGCCATGGGTGCGTGGATTGCAGCCTCGAGACTTGTCAATGCTGAATGTTGAATGACGAATGCTGAATGATGGGTTCACAGCGGGAGTGAGGCTTCGGCATTGAAGTGCCATTCACCGGTTTTTCCAGCCCTGAATTTGCGCAGTCCGGCCGCGCCGATCATGGCGGCGTTGTCGGTGGACAGCGAGAGTGGTGGGACGAAGACCGGCAAACCGTAGTCCGCGCCGCGGGCCTCGGCTTCGGCGCGCAGGCGGCTGTTCGCCGAGACGCCGCCGGCGATCCCGACG
>DASWVN010000229.1:0-15124 GCA_036401215.1 Vicinamibacterales bacterium
CTGCACGTTACTTGTCCGGGTCGCGGACCTGCACGGAATCGACGATCCCGACGATGGCGGCGTCGACCGGGCAGTCTTTCATGCCCGACGCCATCCGTGCCGAACTGCCGCTGACGATGAGGACGGTCTCACCGAAACCGGCGTCAACCGTGTCGACGGCAACGAGGTAGTTGCCTTCGGCTTTGCCATGAGGATCGATCGGTCGCGCGATCAGGAGCTTGTTGCTGACCAGCCGCTCGTCCTTGCGCGTCGCGACGACGGTCCCCACAATCCTGGCGAGAATCATGTCAATGCTGAATGACGAATGCTGAATGCTGAAATTCGTTCAGCAGCGAGCACTCGCTCACTTCGCGTTGCCGCCGGCCTTGCCGATCGGGAGGGCGTCTTCGAGGTTCGCGTGCGGGCGCGGGATCACGTGCACCGACACCAGCTCGCCGACCCGACGCGCCGCCGCCGCGCCGGCGTCGGTTGCCGCCTTCACCGCCGCGACGTCGCCGCGCACGATGGCGGTCACGTAGCCGGCGCCGATCTTCTCCCAGCCGACCAGCGTGACCTTGGCGGCCTTGACCATGGCGTCAGCCGCTTCGATCATCGCGACCAGGCCCTTGGTCTCGACCATTCCCAATGCCTCACCCATGTACGTGTGCCTCCTGAGCGCCCCCGCAAATCGGGGGCTACTTCAAATTCCTGACGGCGTCCTCGATCAAAGCCGTGAGTTCGCCGTATGTTAGCCGAATTTCGTCGCCGGCCGCCGGGGTTCTTCCGCTGGGGACGAGACGCGATCCTGATGCGGGCGCGAACACCACCTGGCAGTCGGCCTGATCGCCGGTCCCGGGTGGAGTCGGTTCGGCGCAGATCGGGGCGGGGGACGCGATCCCGTACATGCCCCGCAGCCCCTGCAACCGGAACACTTCGTCGCGCGAGAGGAGCCGTTCCCCGCCAAGCATGCGCGCCACGAAACTGATGTTGGCGAAGTGCTCGATCGTCTCCATCTTGTAATACGCGGAGAACAGGTCCGCACCGAGCGTCAGCGCCCCGTGATTGGCGAGCAGCATGCCGTCGTGCGCCTTCACGTATTTGCGGACGGCTTCCGGCAGCTCCCTGGTGGACGGCGTCGCGTACTCCGCGATCGGCACGCTCCCGAGCGTCGTCACCACCTCCGCCAGAACGGCGCGGTCGAGCGGGATCCCCGCCACGGCAAACGCGGTCGCCACGGGCGGATGCGCGTGCACGACGGCGTTCACGTCGGGCCGCTGGCGGTACACCTCGAGGTGCATCTGCATCTCCGACGAAGGATCGCGTTCGCCGGCCAGCTTCTTTCCGTCGAGATCGGTGATACACATCATCGACGGTTCCATGAAGCCCTTGCAGACGCTCTTCGGCGTCATGAGGAGCCGTCCGCCGTCCAGTCTGACGCTGATGTTCCCGTCGTTCGACGCCGTGTACCCGCGCGCGTACATACGACGCCCGACTTCGACGATATCGGCCCGCAGCTGCGCTTCTGATGCCATCTTCTATCGCGACCGTGCTTCTTCCGTGCTTCCGCTGTGGCCGTAATCTCGCCGACACTTCTCCGAACAGAAGTATCGCGTGTTCGACCCGCTGCCCGACGTCAGGGCTTTCGACGGAAGAACGAACGTGCCGCACACGGGATCGCGGACGAGACCGACGCTGCGCGGCGCGGTCCCCGTCTGCTGGTACCCGAGCCCCTCGAAGACACCCCTGAGCACACGCCAGAGTACGCGCGCCGCGACGTACACGAGCAGGATGATCAGGAAAACGCGAACCATGGCTATTGGGGACCCTGCGGCTTCACGGCGCTCCCGCCTCCGACATCGGGATGCGCCGCACGGATGCCGTCGAGCCCTTGCTTCGCTCGTGCGGCTTCCGGGGTGTTCGGCGCGACCTGGATCACCCGCTCCCAGGCGCGCGCGGCCCCCTCCAGATCCTGCTTCCCGAAGGCCCGGACCACCCCGATGTTCAACAGCGTCTTCGAATGGGCGGGATCGATGGCCAGTGACTTGTCGAACTGCTCGAGCGCCTTGTCAGGCTGATTCGTGTAGTAGTACGCGATCCCGAGGTCGGTGCTGACGCCCGGCTGGCGCGGATCGATGGCCAGCGCCTCGGAGTACCAGCGGATCGCATCCTCGAACCGCTCGCTGTCGAAATACAGGTTCGCCAGTTGCACGCGCGGCTCGGGGTTCTGAGGAGCCCGTTCGGCTTCCGACCTCAACTGCGCCACCTTGTTCTCATCGAGCGCCGGCGGCGCGGGACGATTCTGTGACGGCGCCGTCGCCTGCTGCTGAACGGCGGGCGGCTGGACCGCAGCCTGCCCTTCGCCTTGCTGGCTGCCGATGATCCAGCCGGCGAGGAGGCCGAGCAACACGCCGGCAACGCCCATCACGAGCGATTCTTTGTTCACGGTGATCGGGAAGAAAACGGCGCCCCGTAAAGGGGTGCCCGATTGGCACCCCGTAAAGAGGTGCCCTACGGCTTATTGTAACGTTCGGCGGAACCAGTCCACCAAGGCGGGCGCCAACTCGTACGACCGGCTCAGCATGTTCGTTCCGTGCCCGGCCGCGGTGAGCGACAGGAGTTCTCGTCCGGGGCCGCCCTTCTGCAGCTCGACCGCGGACCGCGTCGCGTACGGGTCATCGTCGCTGGCCACGAGCAGCATGGGACGGTTGCCGTACTTTCTGGCTGCCGCTTCGATCCGGAGCCCACGGTAGTCGAGCGACGGTGAGAGCAGGGCGACGCCGGCAATCGCGGTGTCGGCTGCCGCCGCAAGCACGGCGAGGTTCGCGCCAATCGATGCACCCGCAATGCCGATGCTCGAATGGCGGACGTCGGCACGGCTGCCAAGGTATCGCCGCGCGGCCGTGAGGTCGTTCACCATCGACGAGTAATCGCCCGCCTCGCCGCCCGCGAAATAGAGCGAATCGCCGTGGCCCCTCAGATCGATCGCGAGCGCTCCGATCCCGCTGTCGGCCAGGCGCGAGGCGAAGCTGTCCCAGTCGCGGCGCGAGCGTCCGAGCATGTGGACGAGGATGACGGCGGGGGCGGGGCGGAACGATGGCTCGTACCAGGTCGCCGCGATCGTCACGCCGTCGTCGGTGCGGAACGAGACGCGCTGACTGCGGGCCGCCGACGCGGCGGTGGTCAGCACGAGAATGGCCGCCGCCAGGATTGCCGCAGCGCGCAGGTGCCGCACGTCGCCTTACCGGCCGAGCAGCGCCACCATGTCGCGGACGGCGCGGTCCATCCCGACGAGCGACGCCCGGGCCACGATGCTGTGACCGATGTTCAATTCGGCAATCTCGCGAACGAGCGCAATCGGCATCACGTTGACGTAGTTCAAGCCGTGACCGGCCAGCACCTCCAGGCCATACTCGACACCGGCGCGGGCAGCCTCGGTGATGCGCGCAAGCTCGTCGCTGGCGGTCGACACCCCGGCCTCCGCGTATCGGCCGGTGTTGATCTCGATCGCATCGGCGGCGACCGCTTTCGCCTGGCTCACCTGCCGTTCGAGCGGATCGATGAACAGGCTGACCTGGACGCCGGCGCGACGCATCCGCTCGATGAAGTCGCGAACCGGCCCTTCGTTGGCAACGACGTCGAGCCCGCCCTCGGTGGTCAGCTCCTCCGGACGTTCCGGCACGAGCGTGACCTGGAACGGCTTGATCCGCTCGGCGATAAGGGCCATGTCGTCGGTCGCCGCCATCTCGATATTGAGACGCGTGCTGATCGCGCTCTTCAGGATCTCGACGTCGCGATCCTGGATGTGGCGGCGGTCGCCGCGAAGGTGGACGGTGATCCCCTGCGCGCCGGCCATCTCGGCGATCAATGCCGCGGCCAGCGGCTCGGGATCGTGCGCCTTCCGCGCCTGCCGAATCGTTGCGATGTGATCGATGTTGACAGCGAGTCGCATCTATCCCAGTTCGTGTTTCACGGCGGTGGCGATCTCCCCCGCCCAGTTCTGGATCTCCTGCTGGTCCTTCCCCTCGATCATGATCCGGAGCAGGGGTTCGGTGCCGGAGTACCGCACCAGCAGCCGGCCGTTCCCGGCGAGCCGCTGCTCGATCCTGCTCATAGCATCGGCGATCGACGGCGCGGTGGAAAGGTCCTTTTTCTCGCGGACCCTGACGTTGACGAGGACCTGCGGATACGTGACGAGTTCGCCCGCCAGGTCGGCCAGCTCCCGCCCCGAATCGGCCATCGCCCGCAGCACGTTCAACGCGGTCGCGATCCCGTCGCCGGTGAAGAGATGGTCGGAGAAGATGATGTGGCCCGACTGCTCGCCGCCGAGCGACAGGTCCCGCCTGAGCATCTCCTCCATGACGTACTTGTCACCGACGGACGTCCGGATCAGTTCGATGCCGCTCTCGCGCAACGCCAGCTCGAGCCCGATGTTGCTCATGACGGTTGCGACGACGGCGTTCCCCTTCAACCGGCCCTGCGCCTTCATCTGCCGGGCGCACATGAGCAGGACGGCGTCGCCATCCACGATGCGCCCGGTTGCATCGACGAAGATCGCGCGATCGCCGTCACCGTCGAACGCGACGCCCAGGCGGCAGTGGTTCTCGCGGACCGCGGCGGCGAGCCGGTCCGGATGCGTCGAACCGCAGTCGAGGTTGATGTTGCGGCCGTCGGGTTGGCTCCCCAGCGCGTAGACGTCGAAGCCAAGCTCGCGGAACAGTTTCTGCGCCACGGCGGTCGTCGCGCCGTTGGCGGTGTCGATCGCGATCCGCATCCCCCCGAGCCGTTGCGACTCTGGAAACGCGAGCTTCGCGTGGCCGAGGTACGCGTCGACGACATCAGCGCGATGCACGGCTTCGAGCGGAGATCCGTTCACCGTCCACGAGGGATCGGCAACGATCTCTTCGACGCGGCGTTCGAGCGCCTCGGTGAACTTCTCACCGCGCCCGGAGAACACCTTGATGCCGTTGTCTTCGAAGGGATTGTGCGACGCGGAGACGACGATGCCGGCGTCGAAGTCCATCTCGCGCGCCACGTACGCCACGGCGGGCGTCGGGATCACGCCCGCGCTGGTGAGTTGCGCGCCTTCGGACCGGATCCCGCGCGCCAGCTCCTGCTCGATCCACTCTCCAGACTCCCGCGTATCGCGTCCAACGACGAACTGGAGGATCTTGTCGTCGTGACGCATGGCGCGCACGAGCGCGGCGCCGAGCCTGGCTACGGTTTCATGATCGAGAGGATGTTCGCCGGCCTTGCCGCGAACCCCGTCGGTGCCGAAAAGTCTGGACATTCGTCTACTTGATCGTGACCTGGACGAAGGCGGGCTCCGTGGCCGCGACGCCGAAGCTTTCTGTGGGGTCGAACTGAACCCGAAGATTGTACTGGCCGGGTCCGAGACCGGCAAGGTCCACGAAGGCGTCGATGGTCTCCGCGCGCATCGCGTCGATCGCATCACGGCGGCCGCGCACCGTCACCGTCGTCGTGGACGGCACGATGCGCGCGGTGAGTCCCTCGTTCAGATTGCGCCAGCGGATCGGCACGCCGGCCAGCACCCGTTCGACGGGTGCGGGCGTGATTTCGATGACCACGCGGGCGCTCGTGGGCTCGACGAGCCGCACCGCCGAATCCGGTACACCGATCGTGACGGTGTCGGTCACCGATGCGCGCTCGCCGCCGATCGAGATCGGCTCGGTCGTCGCCGCGGTCAGCGACTTCAGGTGACTCTCGGGCCCGATCACTTCGACCGATGCCGGATCCGACGTGATCGTGCCGGCCACGAATCCGGGCGCCGGTTCTCCCTCGACCGCCGGCACGACACGGACGCGCCGCCGCGCCGACTTCTCGAACTCGAGCCCGATCGTCGCCGGCGTCACCTGCAGGACCGTGACCCCATACGGCACGCGCACCTCGTCGGTCCTGAGATGGAACAGGCGCGAGCCGGGACGGGCGCCGGTGAGATCGACGACCGCGATCACCGATCCCGGATCGAGCCGGCTCAAGACGGTTGACGAGCCAACGAGTCGAACCTCGACCGTGTCCTGTTTGTCACCGAGAATCTCGAGACCCGCCGGCGGGTTCCTGAAATCGAGCGGCACGGTGATCGTCCGCTCGACGTTCTGCTGCCCCGCAACGGTGAACCACAGGGCCACCGCCAGCAGCAGGGCCATCAGCTTCAGTCCCGGATTGCGAAAAGGGTGATACGCCATCAGACGTCGTATGCCCGCGCGCCCACGTGACGGCCGGTGGTGCGACGCAGCAGGACGAGGGACCGCAGCCGCTCGCGCAACTGGTCCGGCGTCAGTCGCCGTTCGAGGCGTCCGTCGAGCGCCAGCGAAATGTTGCCGGTCTCTTCCGACACGATGATGGCGACGGCGTCGCTTTCCTCGGTGAGGCCGATCGCGGCCCGGTGCCGCGTGCCGAGTTCGCGGCTGACGCGCGGGTTCACCGTGAGCGGCAGAAAGCAGGCGGCGGCCGCCACCCGCGATTCCTGGATGATCACGGCGCCGTCGTGCAGCGGCGATTCGTGTTGAAAGATCGTCACGAGCAGATCGTGCGTGAGGTTCGCGTCCAGCGGAATGCCGCTCTCGATGTAATTCCGCAGGCCGATGTCGCGCTCGATGGCGATGATCCCGCCCACCCGCTGCGCCGCCAGCGTCGTCGCCGCGACGACCACTTCTTCGATGGTTTCTGTCGCCGCCTCCTGCCGATTGAAGTATCGGAAGAACTGCCCCTGCCCGAGCCGTGCAAGGGCACGGCGGATGTCGGACTGAAAAATGACAATCGCCGCAAACGCCACGTACACGAGCATGTTGCGAATGAGCCAGTTGACCGTCTGCAGCGGAGCGAGCCGCGAAAAATAGAACAGCGCAACGATCAACATCGAGCCGAGCGCCATCTGCACAGCTCGCGTGCCCCTGATCAGCTTGAGCAGCTCATAAATCAGGATCGCGACGATGAGGATGTCGAGGATGTCCCACCAGCTGATCGGCGGCCGATAACGCAGCAACCCCTCGAAATAGGCGGACATCTGTGTTGTTAGCTTATCAGGCGGGAGGGGTGAGGATGGGGGTGCTGATGCACTCAGGCTTCAGACGAAATCACCGGCTCCGGGGCGCCGGTCCACGTGAAGCGCCAGGTTCCAGCCCGCCGGACATTGGTGACCAGCGCCGGCCTGAAGCATGCCAGACAGGTGCCTCCGGCGTGTCTCACGCTGCGGTAAACGACACCGAGGGAGCCGGCATCGAGCAGCTCCTCGGCAAGCGCCTGGGACTCGACGTAGCTGTCCGGATCAAGACAGCGGCGGAACGCGCGCGCGGTGCGCAGGTCGTGAAGGCTGGCGCTGACGTCGGCGAGATAGTCGTCGTAGGTGACCGACTCCTCGAAGCGGTCAATCTCGGCCAGCTGCACGGTCTTGTGAAACGCCACTTCCGCCTGTGAGGTTTCGAGTTCGAATCCGGCATACCACGCGCCGCGCTCGGGACCGCTGAACCGCGCCCCGAGCGGATGCGCGTGGCAGAACGCCGCATTGACCACCGCCGCGAAGGGGACGCCGGAGACAAGCTCGTCGAGACCGATGCCCGGCAGCAACTGGTGCTCGGCAAGGAGGCGGTCGTTGGTGGCCAGATCCAGTTCGAAGATCGCGCGCAGGTGCGCGTCGTCGTCAGCAATCGCCACGAGGACGCTGTCGCCGCCCGGCAGGTAGCGCGACGGCACGAGCCGGTGCGTATCGAACTGCCGGACCAGCGTGACCGGCGGGTGCTGCATCAGCCGGCGCGACGCGCGTCGATCAGCCGGCGGACCACCTGCATCGCCGGCACGCCCCCGCGCATCATGTACGCGAGCGGCGTCTGCCCGGCAAAGATCGGATTGCGGTTCGGCAGGCGCACCCACTCGTTGGCAAGTTCGTCGGAGTGGAGGATACGCAGCCCCTTGTAGATGCCGATCAGGTACGAGATCCGGGTCAACCGGTCGGCGTCGAGCAGACGGTCGGGGTTCTTCTTCATCTCGTAGAAGGGCCCGTTGCTGACGCCGCCGAGCAGCGCCCGCGCATCCTCATCGCGCACCTTCCACTGACTCATGATGTTGAAGAAGGCCCTCAGGCCCGGCCCGGAGAGCCGCTCGCGCTCGCCGCGGGCGGTCAGGTCGGGCGGTTCACTGGTGCGATACCGTGTGGCCGGATACCTGGCGGGCTGCATCATTGACTCCCGATTAGGAGTGTATTTGCTTCCACTCAGGATGTCAAATGGGGGCCGCGGCCCGCAGCCTGTCGCTCACCCGGACGACATCGGCCATTGCCCGGACGTCGTGCACGCGGACGATGTGCGCGCCGAACAGGACGGATGCGGCGACGGCCGCGGCGGTCCCCCACTCGCGATCCGCGGGCATCCGCTCTCCAATGGCGTCCTTCAGAAACGACTTGCGCGAAGGGCCTGACAGGATCGGGCGGCCTGCAGCCGCAAGCGCCGGCAGCGCCGCGAGCAGCGTGAAGCTGTGTTCCGCGCGCTTCGCGAAACCGAACCCCGGATCGAGCACCAGCGCCTCCCGCTTCACGCCGGCCCCGGTTGCACGCTCCATCGCCGCCTCGAGTTCCGTCCGCACATCCGCGACCACGTCGTCGTACACCGCGCGCTCGTACATCTCCCGCGACCGTCCGCGGGTGTGCATGAGGATGAGCGCCGCACCGGTCTCGGCGGCCACGCGTGCCAGCGCGGGGTCGTACTGAAGTCCGCTGATGTCGTTGATGATGCCGGCACCGCGGGCGACCGCTTCACGCGCCACGGACGCCTTGTAGGTGTCGATCGACAGCACGGCATCGGTCCGCGCGGCCAGCCCTTCGATGACCGGCAGTACCCGACGCATCTCTTCGTCTGCATCCACGGCATCCGCACCGGGCCGGGTGGATTCGCCGCCGATGTCGAGAATGTCAGCGCCCTCCTCCGCCATCCGCAAGCCCTTCTCGATGGCGCGCTGCGGATCGAGGTGGAGTCCGCCGTCAGAGAAAGAGTCCGGTGTGATGTTGAGGATGCCCATCACCAGCGTGCGCTCGCCGAGCTCCAGTACCGCCCCCCCGGGCAGCGGAATTCGATAGCGGCGTCTCGCTGTGAGCATGGGTACAAAAGAAAAGGCCTCCGAGTTTAACCCGGAGGCCTCGATTCACTCGGGCCGAACGCCCAGAGCCGAAAGCCGAAAACCTACTCCTGTGTGAGCGGCTTGTTCAGCGGCGGCAGCGGCGGAACGATCGACGGACGCTCCTTCGGCTGGCGCTTGTCTTCGTGCGCCGCGGACGCGACCGCCGTGGGCGCATCCTCCAGCGGCTCACCGGCCGCGATCCGCCGGACCTGGTCGGCGTCGAGCACCTCGCGCGCCAGCAACGCGTCCGCGATCTGCAGCAGCGCGTTCTTGTGCTGAACCAGCAGCGCCTTGGCCTTGTCGTAATTGGACGTGACGATCCGCTTGACTTCCTGGTCGATGCGGATGGCGGTGTCCTCGCTGTAGTCCTGGTGCTGCGCGATCTCGCGGCCGAGGAAGATCTGCTCTTCCTTCTTGCCGAACGTGAGCGGCCCCATGGCTTCGCTCATGCCCCACTCGCAGACCATCTTGCGCGCCATCTCGGTCGAGCGCTCGAGGTCGTTGCCGGCCCCGGTCGTCATCCCGTTCATCGTGATCTCCTCGGCCAGACGGCCGCCGAGCAGGATCGCGATCTGGTCGTTCAGATAGTCGCGCGAGTAATTGTGCTTGTCCTCGAGCGGCAGCATCGTCGTCAGACCGAGCGCCATGCCGCGCGGGATGATCGTCACCTTGTGGACCGGATCCGCGTGCGGCAGCAGCACCGCGAGGAGCGCATGCCCCGCCTCGTGGATCGCGGTGACCTTCTTCTCCTCGTCGTTGATGATCATCGAACGACGCTCCGAGCCCATGAGGACCTTGTCCTTCGCGAACTCGAAGTCCTGCATGCGGACGACCTTCTGGTTGTAACGCGCGGCGTTGAGCGCCGCCTCGTTCACCAGGTTGGCCAGGTCCGCGCCGGAGAAGCCGGACGTTCCGCGCGCCAGCACGTGGATGTTCACGTCGTCGGCGAGCGGGATCTTCTTCGTATGGACCGCGAGGATCCCCTCGCGCCCCTTCACGTCGGGACGGTTGACGACGATGCGGCGGTCGAAGCGGCCCGGCCGCAGCAGCGCCGGGTCGAGCACGTCGGGACGGTTGGTCGCCGCGACGAGGATGACGCCTTCGTTCGACTCGAAGCCGTCCATCTCGACGAGCAGCTGGTTCAGTGTCTGCTCGCGCTCGTCGTGACCGCCGCCAAGCCCGGCGCCGCGGTGACGGCCGACCGCGTCGATCTCGTCGATGAAGACGATGCAGGGGGCGTTTTTCTTGCCCTGCTCGAACAGGTCTCGGACGCGCGATGCGCCGACACCGACGAACATCTCGACGAAGTCGGAACCGCTGATCGAGAAGAACGGAACGTTGGCTTCACCCGCGACCGCGCGGGCGAGCAGCGTCTTGCCGGTTCCCGGAGGGCCCATCAGCAGGACGCCCTTCGGGATACGGCCGCCGAGCTTCTGGAATTTCTGCGGCTCCTTGAGGAACTCGATGATTTCCTGAAGTTCTTCCTTCGCCTCGTCGACGCCAGAGACGTCCTTGAAGGTGACCTTTTTCTGGGAGCTGGAAGAAAGTTTGGCGCGGCTCTTTCCGAACGACAGGGCCTTGTTCCCGCCGCTCTGCATCTGCCGCATGATGAAGATCCAGAACCCGATCATGAGCAGGATCGGCGCCCAGGAATACAGCAGCGTCGCCCAGGGGCTGACCGCTTCGCGGTCGGCCTCGATCTTCACACCGGCGTCATTGAGTTCATTGGCCAGGCCGGTGTAGTGACCGGCGGGGACGTAGGTACGGAACGACGTATCGCCGTTGACCAGCTTGCCGGTGATGTCGTTGCCCGTGATCTTCACGGACGCGACCTGTTTGGCCTCGACCTTCTGAAGGAACTCAGAGAAAGTGATCTTCTGTTCGTTCCGGGCGGCCCAGGTAGACGAAAAGTTCCAGATCAGCACCCCGAGGACGACGAGGAGCATCCAGAACAACAAGCTCTTGAGGGTCGAGTTCAAACTTCGCCTCCTAAATGCCTTGCTATCAAGAGTATCACGCCGGGTGAGGGGTCTGTGGCGAGCAGCCCCTCGGCCACGGCGTGGCCGACGATCCAGACAATCCTGTCATCGCGGTCGACGACGAGAGGCACCAGGTCTCGGACGGATCGGGGGACCTTGCGGTCCACCAGGTAGTCCTGCAACTTGCGTGACCTGCCCCCCAGGCCCGGAGGCCGGAACCGGTCGCCGGGCTTGCGCGTTCTGACCGCGAAGGGCCCTTCGACCCCCGTGACCAGCGCCGTCAAGCCGTCCGTCGGGACCACGTCGCCGGCGCTTTCCGCAAAATCGGCCTGGACGGCCCAACCTTGCCTGGCGAGCACTGCCTCACCAGGTATAGACAGCGGAATGGGCGATTCAGGTCCCCCCTTCGCGCCTGACGGCGCTTCGGGGGGCTTCCCCGCCGACCGGCGCCGGGGTTCGGGCCTGAGCAACACCCGGTCCCCCTGATGGACCGCCTGCTGCCCCGGCAGACTGACCGCGCTGCCGGGCGCCCCTGACCGGACGAAGTCGAGGAACCGATGGATGTGCTCGAAGCCGACGAAACGGCCGGCCGCCAGCGCCTCGAGCGCGATTCGCGCGACACGAGATGCGATGGCCGGATGCAGCGAGCTCAGCCGCGGGGCATCGACGAAAACGTGACGATCGGCCGACGAACCAGTCGACCGATCGACCGATGGTCCGTGTGTATCTGTTAAGACGACGGACGCGGCCGTTTCGATTGCCTCTTCTTGCAGCCGCTCATCGTCGTCACGTGCCAGGTCCGCTTCTCGCGCGAGGATCCCGACGATGTTCGGCGAGAAGTGACGCTCCAGATACGGCAGCAACTCGTGCCGGATCCGGTTGCGCGGCACCGACAGGTCCGCGTTGGTCTCGTCCTCGCGAAAGGTTAGACCGCGATCGGCGGCGTACTGGCGGAGCTCAGCACGTGAGATATCGATCAGCGGCCGGATCACCCTGCCGTTCTTCGGCCGGATCGCGCCCAGGCCACGGGTGCCGGCACCGCGAAGCAACCGCAGGAGGAACGTTTCGGCCTGATCGTCACGGCTGTGACCCACCGCGACGGCATCCGCGCCGAAGCGGTCCACGACTTCCTCGAAGAACTGATAACGAAGGCGGCGGCCGGCGTCCTCGATCGATCGCTTCTGCGCCCTGGCGATGCCGCGGACGTCTGCGGAACCGACCGCGATCGGGATCCCCATCGACGCCGCCAGCTCACGGCAGAACCGCTCGTCGAGATCCGCCGCCTCGCCTCGCAGGCGGTGATTGAAGTGCGCGACACCCACGACCGTCAGCGCTCCAGCGGTTTCAAGTTCACGCAGGACGTGCAGCAGCGCGACCGAATCAGGCCCCCCCGACAGCGCAACAACCACGCGTCCGCCGGGCGGCAACAATGCGTAGCGCCGGATCGTCCGTCGGACAGCCTCGAGCACGTCCAGGGATCAGGAATCAGGAAGCGGGGATCAGACGATCCCCTGTCAGCAACGAGCGATTCGTGACTCGATCGAAAGAAAAGTGGTGCCGGTGCAGGGACTTGAACCCCGGACTCCGCGGATATGAGCCGCGTGCTCTAACCAACTGAGCTACACCGGCAGGAACTGCCCATTATACCGCTTCGCGGATGGTAGATGGCAGATGGTAAATGGTAAAAGACCTCGAGTTGGGGCTTTCGGGTTGAAAGGCGCCGCCTTTCCACCCAAGATCGCCGCCCCAGGATCTTTACCATCTACCATTTACCATCCGCGCTCGTCAGAGCGCGGCGGCCAGCAGCGGTATGAGGATCTCGTGATGGCCCACGAGCGAATATCCCTTGCCGATGCCCGCGACCGGGCGTGAGACGACGTTGGTCTGGGGACGGTACATCCGCATGAAATCCAGGTTGACCGTCGTCAATCCATCGAGCGATATCCCCTTGTTGCGGACGAGGGCCACGGCCTTCAGGAAGACCTCGGGCAGGACGACGGCCGATCCGCAGTTCAGATAGACGCCCCCCTTCAGGCGGCCGACGTTCGAGACGAAACAGCGGAAATCGCGGAGGCTCCCCTCCCCGAGCGCGGCGCCGCTCGCATGCGGGTGCATGTGAATGATGTCGGTCCCGATCGCGACGTGCACCGTGACGGGGATCTCGTGCCGGGCGGCGGCCACGAGCAGACTCTGGTGCGCGTGCGAGGGATTCAATTTCACCAGCCGCGCGGCCACCGCCTGACCGATGCCCAATCCTTGCGCGACCCCTTCGTTGATGGCGGCATTGAGGAGCGTTCCCGTCTCCTCCGCCATTCCGAACCGTCCGGGTCCCAGCGCTTCATCGACATCCTCCGACGTCCCGCCCGACAGCGCGAGTTCGAAATCGTGGATGATTCCGGCTCCGTTCATCGCGAGCGCCGAGACGTATCCCCGCTCCATCAAGTCGATGAGGACCGGCGAGACGCCGGTCTTGATCACGTGCGCGCCGATGCCCCAGATGATCCCGCCGTCCGTCTCACGTGCGCGCCGCAGCGCCGCCACGATCGCCTTGAAGTCCGCCCCGGCGAGGATGTCGGGAAGCGCCTCGACGAACTCGGCGATCGTCTGTCCCGACCGCACCGGCCGCGCCGCGTCCTGCGCGTTCGCCTTGCTCTTGCGCGACGCGAGCGGATAGGTACGCACGCCGGACAGGTCGAACTCTTCGTAGGGGAACTTCACGCCCGGAGCGTACTACAAGTAGGGATGGGGAATTCGACGTTCCTGGCTCGCAGTTCGGAGTTCATAGTTCGGAGTTCATAGTTCGGAGTTTCTTTAGGCCACCAGCATGGCGTCGCCGTAGGAATAGAACCGGTATCGCTGCTCCACGGCGTGGCGATAGGCCGCGAGGATTCTCTCCCGGCCGGCGAACGCCGAAACCAGCATCAGCAGCGACGACTTCGGCAGGTGGAAGTTGGTCAGCAGTCCGCCGATGACGCGGAACTCGAACCCCGGATAGATGAACGTCGTTGCGTCGGCGCGTCCGGGAAGAATGCGTCCCCCACCCTTGATTGCGGCATCCTCGAGCGCTCGTGTGGTCGTCGTGCCGACCGCCACGATCCTCCGGCCTTCGGCACGCGCGCTGTTGAGGCGCTCGGCGGCGTCGGCGCTGATCTCGTAGGCCTCGGGATCCACGACGTGCGACTCCACGTCTTCGCTGCGGACCGGCTTGAACGTTCCGTAGCCGACGTGGAGCGTCACCTGGACCTGCTCCACGCCGCGAGCGGCGAGCGCATCGAGCATCTCCCGGGTGAAATGCAGCCCCGCGGTTGGGGCGGCGACCGATCCCCGCCGCGACGCGAACACGGTCTGGTAGCGCTCGCGATCCGCGAGCGTGTCTTCGCGCTTGATGTACGGCGGCAGCGGCATGTGCCCGAGGGCGTCGACGAGCGCATCGACATCGCCGTCCCCCTCGGCGACCAGCCGGATCGTCCGCCGTCCAAAGAAATGGCGGTCGAGAACCTCGGCCATCAAGGCACCCGCCGCCCCATCGAACCGCACCCGGGCGCCAGGTTTGAGCTTCTGCCCGGGGTGCATCAACGCTTCCCAGGTGCTGCCCTCGACGCGACGCAGCAACAGGCACTCGACCGCTCCGCCCGTCGGCACCCGGTGCCCCAGCAGGCGGGCCGCAAACACCCGCGTGTCGTTGACGACGAGCAGGTCGCCCGGATCGAGAAGAGCCGGCAGATCCGCGACCGTCGTGTCGCGAGTGCTGCCGGTGGAACGATCCATCACCAGCAGCCGGGACGCCCCCCGCGGCGCCGCCTCCTGCGCGATCAGATCCTCCGGGAGCATGAAATCGAAATCCGAAACCAGCACCCCGCCACTGTACTCCCCCGTGTCCCGCCCGCCCCGCACCCCGCACCCGCACCCCGGACCCCGGACCGCGGACCCCGGCCCCCGGACCGCGCACCGCGCACCGCGCACCGCGGCCCCCGGACTCCGGACCCCGGACCGCGGACCGCGCACCGCGGACCGCGCACCGCGGATTGCGCACCCCGGAC
>DASWVN010000230.1:0-4542 GCA_036401215.1 Vicinamibacterales bacterium
TGGCGTAAAGGTCCAGGTTGCCGTAACCGGACCTGATGATGCGTGTTTCGCCGCCGGAACTCGCGCGCGAGTTCGCGGGCCCGTGCTGCTCGATCAGCGTGACACGCCAGCCTCGTTCCTTGAACGTGGAGGCGATCCACGCGCCGAAGACTCCGGCCCCCACCACCGTGACGTTTCGCACCTTCCGCTGACCTCGACCGATTTTTCCGGCGCGCCCGTTGCACCGGCGTGTACCCGCGACGCAAACGAGGATACCGCCGAAATGGCTGAGCCGGTGAAACAAGGGGACACGGGGCCGGACGAATCGCCGCAGGCGGAAGAGCTGACCGGGCCCGAGAAGAAGACGAACGTGATTCGCCTCGCCTTCGACGGCAGCGAGGACAAGTACAACGAATTCGTGCGCATCGTCCGTTCGGCGATCCCGCCCGGCACGGCGGTCGTGCTCAGGGGGAGCGCGGTGACGGGGTGCAGGTGGAAGGACGGCGCGCCGTTCGATGCGGACGGTCCCGGCACGAGCGATCTCGACCTCACGCTCGTCGGCGGCGATGATGTGATCAGCCTGTACAAGGCGACCGGCTTCTTCGTGCCCGGTATCCATTCGCGACCCGTCAGCGAGGACGATCCGGAGATCGCACCCGACCTGATTCCGCTCCGAGACCGGTTGATGGAGATGGTCGGCCGGCCGGTGAACATCCAGGCGACCCGTGACTTCGTCATGTACCTTCGTGGCGAGGTGATCGGGCAGCCCTATCTGACGCTCATCGACAAGGACGATTGGCCTTCAGGATCCTGACCTACAACATCCGCCGTGGTGGCAAGGGGCGCGAAGAGGCGCTCGCTGACGTGGTCCGCGCAACCCGCCCGGATCTTGTCGTCCTGCAGGAGGCGGTCGACCCGAAGGTCGTGGCCCGGATCGCCGGTCTTGCGGAAATGGAGCAGCATGCCTCGCGACCGGGACAGTCGCTGGCGTTCATGAGCCGCACGCCGGTGAAAGGCTACGGCTGGCACAAGCCGCGGATCTCTCGCCACGCGTTCCTCGAAATCGAACTCGCAGACCGGCCTGCCCGTGTGTTCGGCGTCCACCTCAGTGCGGTCCACGCCGCCTGGACCGAGCGGCGCCGCACCGAGGAACTGCGCGCGCTGCTTCGCGCGATCCGTCGGCACCAGGACGGCTTTCACCTGCTGACCGGAGACTTCAATACGCTCGCGCCCGGCGAGTTGCTCGATCTCACCAGGCTGCCGGGACGTCTGCGCGCGCTCGTCTGGTTGAGTGGTGGACGCGTGCGCTGGCGCACGATCCAGATCGTGCTCGACGCCGGGTATCTGGACGCTTTTCGCTCCCTGCACCCGGACACGCCCGGTCTGACCTTTCCCACCTGGGACCCTCACGTCCGGCTCGATTTCGTGTTCCTGCCCGCCCGCTACGCGCAGCAACTGAGATCGTGCGAGGTGATGGACGTGCCGGGGGCGCGTGAGGCATCCGATCATCTGCCGGTGTTGTCGGTGGTCGAGATTCCGGAGGTTGCCGCGGCCGTGTCGGCGCCTCTGGGCTCGCAGGACACCGCGAACGGCACGACCCAGTCGAGCGAGATCACGCCGTGAACGCGGGCCTGGCCGCTGCCATCGTGACGCTGGTCCGCGAACCTGCGGAGGACGAGCTGTTGCGACGCGCGCTCCGGCTCCTCGCGCGCTTCGATCTGCCCTTGTTCGTCTGCGACGGCGGTTCGGGTCCGGACTTCGTTGGATTCCTGCAGTCCCTTCCGCGGACGATGGTGGTCGAACCGATCGAGAAGGGACTGATTGGGCAGGTCCGCGCCAGCATCGCTTCGGCGCGGGACAGTGGCGCCGAGTTCGTGCTCTATACCGAGTCGGACAAGGCGGAGTTCTTCGATCGACGACTCTCGCGATTCCTTCGGGACGCGCTGCTCGAAGACGACCCGGGTGTGGTGCTCGCCGCACGTTCGGACGCCGCCTTCGCAACCTTTCCACCGTCGCAGCAGTTCACGGAGGGAACGATCAACCGGCTCTGCGGCGAGTTCCTGGGTACGAAGGGCGACTACTCCTACGGTCCGTTCCTCGTCCATCGGGATGTCAGTGTCCACGTCGATCGCGCCGCGAAGGACCTTGGCTGGGGATGGCGCCACATGATCTTCGCGATCGCGCATCGGCTCGGCACCCGCATCGTGCACCTGGACGATGATCACACCTGTCCGGAGGATCAGCGGGTCGAGGATGATGGCGAGCGGCTGCACCGGTTGCGGCAGCTCGGACAGAACGTCCAGGGGCTTCTGGCTGGGTTGACGATGGAGTTGTGATCCGGCGCGGACGTAGGGCACCCCTTTATGGAGTGCCGATTTCGCGCGACCTTACGCCACGCCGGACGGAACCTCCCAACGTCCGCTCGTGGACGATTTGAGCAGGGCGTCGATGCAGGCCATGTTGGCGACGGCGTCCTCGAGCGGCGCCGGTTGCGGACGGTTGTCGAGGACGGCAACGGCGAACTCTTCCGCCTGCCGCGTGAACTGGTTGCAGACGTCCACCTCGATCACCTCGAGGCCGGTGCCACGTACGTCGCCGGTGCGATCGAACGTCATCCGGCAGGGGCGGTCCGGTGGCGCATTGAAGGGGATCTCGATCTCGAGACGCGCGCGCGTGCCGACGATCTGCATCCGCTGGTAGTACTGCAGTTGCGTGCTGAACGTGCCGGACGCGTGACGGCCGCCGAAGTCGAGGATCAGCGAACCGAGCCGATCGATGCCGAACCGCGGATCGATGTCGAGCGTGCCGGCGACCCGTAGCGGCGCCGCGTCGAAGATGAAGCGCGCGGTGTTGACGAGATAGCAGCCGATGTCGAGCAGTCCGCCGCCGCCCCACTCGGCAACGTTGCGGACGTTGGACGGATCCTCGTTGAAGTAGCTGAAGAATCCCGCCATCGCGCGGACCTCGCCAAGCTCACCGGCATCGACGAGCGCCTTGGCCCGCTGCCACTGCGGATGCGTCCGGATCATGAACGCCTCCTGGATCCGAACGCCGGTGCGGTCACGCACGTCGAGCAGCGTTCGCGCTTCGGCGGCGTTCAGCCCGATCGGCTTCTCGCACAGCACGTGCTTGCCGGCTTCGGCCGCGCGGGTCGTCCAGGGAACGTGGAGGTGGTTGGGGAGCGGGATGTAGACGGCGTCGATTTCTGGATCCGCGAGCAGCGCGTCATAGGATCCATACGCGCGCGGGATCCCGAGGCGCGCAGCAGCGTCGCGCGCCTTGTGCTCGTCCCGCGACGCGATCGCCACGACCTCGCACCGCCGTGCCGCCTGCATCGCGGGGATCACTTTCTGAACGGCGATCCTGGCGACGCCAAGGACGCCGAAGCGGAGGACAGAGTCGGTGCTCACGTCAGAAACTCCGAACTATGAACGACGACCTGATCTCTACGTTCACTGTTCTGAGTTCGTAGTTCGGAGTTCATAGTTCGGAGTTTCTTCCTCTCAGTCTATTGTCCCGCCTCCAGCCTCTTGAACTCCGCGACGTAGGCGTCCACGTTTTCCTTCGTGACGACGTCCACCCCCGAGTCGATGATCGGATTCGCCGGCGGGTTTCCGTTCTTGATCGCATGGAGGATCTTGACCGGCTCGCTGCCCCAGCCGAAGTACTTCTGTCCGAGCAGCACCTGGACCTTGTCTTCGCGGAGCAGGTCGATCGCGCTCTCGACCGTGTCGAAGGAGATGACCTTCGTCTTCGAGGGATCCACGTCCGCCAGCGCGTTGCGCGTGAAGACCGGCCATCCGCCGACCGACAGCCAGGCGCCGAGGTCGGGATAGCGCCGCGTCCCGGTGGCGATGATCTCCGCGCAGCGAACGGCGTCCTCCTTGATGTCGTACTCCTCGACGATCTGGATGCCCGGCGCGGCCTTCAGCGCTTCACGGAGCCCTTCGAGCCGGCGTTGGAGGTTGGTTGCACCGATACTCGTGATGACCGCCACGGTGCCCTTGCCGTCCAGTAGTGTGATCGCCTGCTCGCCCATGATCCGGCCGGAGGCGTAATCGTCGACGCCGTAGAAGGCGGCGCGTTTGCTCCTCGGTGCATCGGAATCCCAGGTGACGACGGGGATGCCGGCGTCGACGGCGCGGTTGATCGTGTCGGTGAGAAAGTCCCCGTTGAGCGCCGAGATCGCGATGCCGTCGACCCGCTGCGTGATGAACGATTCCAGGATCTCCTTCTGCCGGAGCTGGTCTGCCGTTTCCGGCGCGCGCCACTCGATCTGCACGTTGCCGAGTTCCTTGGCGGCGCGTTCCGCCCCGATCCTCGCGTAGTTGAAGACGGGGATGTCCAGCGCTTTGGGAATGACCGCGAACCGGAGTATCTGCTGTCCATCACCGCTCGACGGCGCGTCGCCGCCCCCGCAGGCCACCGCCAGCGCCATCGCCGTCACCGCCACCATCGTCACGCTTCGTCGCATATCACCGCTCCTCACAACCCCAGGGGTCAGACCTTGAATTTTGAATTTGAAAATTTCTCGTGCCAACTTCGGGTTGGCACGAGAAATTT
>DASWVN010000231.1:0-10898 GCA_036401215.1 Vicinamibacterales bacterium
CCCCGGTATAGGCACGTTCGAAATCGAGAAAGCGGCGCTGCTCCGCCAGCACGTCGAAGACGGTCGCGCGTCCGAGCGCATACGACTGCCGGACGACCGTGAGGTTCTCGAGCGCCTGCCCGCGCGCCTCGCCCGCGAGGATCCGCACACCCTCCCGCGCCCGATCGTCCATCACCCGTGCCGCCGCGATTTCGCTGGCGGCATCGAGGCTGGCTGCCTCGTACGAGGCGATCGCAGCCTGCCGTTCGGCGTGTGCCGCCGCCAGCTCTCCCTGGCTCCTGTTGAACAACGGCACCGTCAGCGTGGCCCCCGCCGCCACGTAGTCGAAGACCGCGCGAATCGGCGTGAGTCCTCCATCCGCCGAATACGCCCGCTGCGGAAAGCCGGCATCCATCCGCTGGTAGCTGCCGAAGAGCGTGATGTCGAAGCGCCCGTGATCGCGCGCGCGTTCGATCCTCGCCTCCGCGACACGCCTCACCGCCGCCGCCTGCCGGACGTCCGGGCGGCGCTCCGGTGCGGATGCGCCGATCGCGTCCGCCGGCTGTTGTCCGTGCACGACCGCTTCGAGCGTGTGGCGCAGCTTCAACGGCATCCCGGGCGCGGCGCCCACGGCCCGTGTCAGCCGCACGAAGGCTGCGTCAACCGTCCCCAGCTGCAACAACCGGTCGGCACGCCACCGCTGCAGCTCGACGGCCACGAGGTCGCGGTCGAGCGAGGGAGAGGCGCCTGCCTGGACCCGCGCGTCGAGCAGCGCGTGCTGCCTCTCCATCGACGCGACCATCTCGTCGAGCACCTCGAGATCGCGCAATGCAGCGAGCACGGCACCGTAGGCGTCGCGCACGTCGGCGGCCAGCCGCCGTTGCCGGTCTTCCACCGCAAGCTCGGTGGCCACGCGCTCCCGCTCTGCCACCGCCACCCGCCCCGGGCGCCGGAACAACTCGAGCGGCCACTGCACCGACGCCATCGTCTGACGGTCGGTTCCGCCCGGCTCGATGCGGCGTTCGAACGAGACGAGTGGATTCGGCCGCAGGCCGGCCTGCCGTTCCCGTCCACGCGCCATCTCGATCTCCGCGCGGGCCGCGCGCAGCGACGGTTCGTTGTCGAGCGCCATGGCGATCGCCTGCTCCACCGTCAGTCCGCCGTCCGGATCGATGTACTGCCCCTGATACCGTGCCGTGCTCTGCGCGCGCACACCTGATGCGGCGGCACATGCCAGCACGCTCGACAGAATCACAACTTTCCATCTCATCGCACGTTCACCCCGACACTCGCCGAGCCAGGTCCCTCTGGCCCGCTCCACTCGATCGACACCTGCCACTCGCCCGCCATCGCAAACTCCGCCGTCGCTTCGTAGCGTCCCCCCACGGCGCCGGGGGCGACCTGCACCGCCGCTGGCATCACCATGCCGGGCATCGCCATCGTGGCCGCGACGTGCACGGTGCCGGCGTCCAGCAACGTCGACGTGCCTGCGCGCCTGAACTCGATCGTGAAGCGGCTTCGCCCACGGGGGAGCGAACGATCCTCGGCCAGCACGGTGATCTCGACATCACCCGATCGCGCGGCGGCCACGATCGACTTGCCGTCGGATGAAGGCGGTTCGCGGCTCACAAGCGTCCACGCGGCACCTGCCAGGAGCAGCACGGTGGCGACGCCAGTCCAGAGGAACACCTGCCGACGTTTGGCCGGCGGGTTGGCCGGCGTCCCTGCGGCTGCGGGCGCGGCGAACGCCTCGTGTTGCAGGCCGAGCTGTCGCTCGCGGATCCAGAAGAAGATCACCGGCGTGACGATGAGCACGTGCAGCAGCGAGGAGACCATGCCGCCGAGCACCGGGGCTGCCAGCGGCTTCATCACGTCCGCGCCGGTGCTGCTGCTCCACATGATCGGCAGCAGACCGGCGACAACCGTGGAGACGGTCATGACCTTCGGACGCAATCGGAGGACCGCGCCGTCGATCACCGCATCGCGCAGGGCCGCACGGGTCAGGCGTCCGCCGGCCTCCTGCCGCTTCCGCTCGAGGGCCTCCTCAAGGTAGATCACCATCACGACGCCGGTCTGCACGGCGGTGCCGAAGAGCGCAATGAAACCGACCCACACGGCGACCGAAAAGTTGAAGTCGAGCATCCAGACCAGGTAGATGCCGCCGGTGAGCGCGAAGGGGACCGCGAGCAGCACGTGCGCGGCTTCGACGGCAGAGTGGTACGTGAGGTACAGCAGGACGAAGATGACGAGGACTACGAGCGGGACCACGAGCTGGAGCCGCTGGCGCGCGTGCGCCTGATTCTCCCAGCGCCCGCTCCAATCGAGAAGGTAGCCCGGTGGCAGCGGCACCTCACGTGCGACGGCGGCGCGTGCATCGGCCACGAACCCGCCGACGTCCCGGCCGTGGACGTTCAGCAGGACCGTCGCGAGCAGCAGTCCGTTCTCGGCCGCGATCATCGCGGGACCGCTGGCCTGTTCGATCGTGGCCACCTCGCGTAGCGGGATCTGCGCGCCGCCCCGGGCCGCCACCAGCACGCCTCCGAGCGCCGCCGGGCCGGCGCGAAACTCCGGCGCATACCGCACGCGGACCGGGAAGCGGCGGCGGCCTTCGATCGTGGTCGTCAGGTTGGTCTCGCCGATCGCGGTTTCGATCACCTGCTGCACGTCCCCGACCCCGATGCCATAGCGCGCGGCCGCCGCACGATCGACCTCGATGTTCAAGTACTGGCCGCTGGTGAGCTGTTCCGCGTAGACGTTGCTGGCGCCGGGCACGCGCTTCAGGACGCCGGCGACCTGGCGCGCGAGGCGTTCCAGTTCGCCCAGGTCCGCGCCGAAGATCTTGACGCCGGCTTCCGACCGGACTCCCGTCGAGAGCATGTCGATACGGTTGATGATCGGCATCGTCCAGACGTTCGCCACGCCGGGCAACTGCACCGCGCGGCTCATTTCGTCACGGAGACGGTCGAGCGTCATGCCGTCGCGCCACTCGTCGCGCGGTTTCAGGTGCACGACGGTTTCCGTCATGTTGAGGGGCGAGGGATCCGTGGAGGTATCGGCCCGCCCGACCTTGGCTACCGCGTAGGCCACCTCGGGAAACGAGATGAGGATCTCGTTCTGCTTCGCGGCGATCTTCGTGTTCTCCTCGAGCGAAATGCTCGGATCGGCGATCGGCATGAACATGAGGTCCCCTTCGTCGAGCGGGGGCATGAACTCGCTGCCGATCCCGCGCGCGGCCAGCAGCGCACCCGCGAAGAGCACGGCCGCGACGAGCAGCGTCACGCCGCGATGCGCGAGCGCCGTCATGAGCGCCGGACGGTAGACACGGTGCAGGATCCGCATGACAGGGTTGTCGTCTTCGGCATGGAACCGCCCTCGCAGCAGCAGCGTGCAGAGCACCGGCACCAGCGTCACGGCAATGACCGTTGCGGCAAGGACGGCGAACGTCTTCGTCAGCGCGAGCGGATGAAAGAGCTTTCCTTCCTGTCCGGTGAGGGCGAACACGGGCACGAACGCGAGCAGGATGATCGCCATGGAGAAGAACACCGGCCGGCCGACGAGCCGCGTCGATTCGAGGACGGTCTCCCAGATGCGGCGCCGGTCGTGCGGATCGATGCCGCGCTGCTCGATGAAGCGGAACGCGTTCTCGGTTACGACGATGCCGGCATCGACCAGAACGCCGATCGCGATCGCGATCCCGGCGAGGCTCATGATGTTCGACGAGAGCCCGGTGTAGTACATCCCGACGAACGCGATCAGCACGGCCAATGGAAGCGGGATCGTCACGATCAGGATCGAGCGGAGGTGCATCAGGAACACGACGTGCGCGAGCGTCACGAGCAGGATCTCCTCGAGCAGCGCGCGCCGGAGCGTCCCCACGGCGCGCTCGATGAGATCCGACCGGTCGTAGAACGGCACGATGCGGACGCCTTCGGGCAGCCCACGCTCGACCGCCGCGATCCGCGCCTTGACGGCGTCGATGACCTCTTTCGTGTTCACGCCGGTGCGGGCGACGACCACGCCGCCGACGGCCTCGTGCCGTCCCTTGACGAGGGACGCCAGGCGGAAGGCGTCGCCCACCCCGACCTCGGCGACCTGGTTCACGTAGACGGGCACGCCCCGCGAGGCGCCGACCACGATCCGCTCCACGTCGGCGGCAGACTCGATCAGCCCCACGCCGCGGACGATCACCCAGGCGCCGTTCGATTCGACGACGTTCCCGCCGACGTTCAGATTGCTGTCGCGCACCGCCGCGACGACGGCGCTCAGCGGGAGCCCGAACTGCCGCAGACGATTCGGGTCCACGTCGACCTGGTATTGCTGAACGAAGCCGCCCACCGACGCGACCTCCGCGACCCCGGGCACCGCATTCAACTGATAGCGGACGAACCAGTCCTGCAGGCTCCGCAACTCACGCAATGTGTGCGAGGGGCTCTCGATCGTGTACCAGAAGACGTGGCCAACGCCGGTCGCGTCGGGACCGAGCGTGGGCATCACGCCGGCGGGCAGGCGCTTGGTGACCAGGCTCATGCGCTCGAGGACGCGCGACCGGGCGAAGTACAGGTCGACGTCGTCGTCGAAGACGACGTAGATCATCGAGAAGCCGAACGCCGACTGTGAGCGGACGACCCGAACGCCGGCAAGCCCCTGCAGATCGGTCGTCAGCGGGTAGGTCACCTGGTCTTCGACCTCCTGCGGGCCGTGCCCCGGCCAGTCGGTGAAGACGATGACCTGGTTGTCGGACAGGTCCGGAATCGCGTCGATCGGCGTCGACCTCACGGCCCACCATCCCCACAAGCCAAGCGCCAGATAGGCAGAGACGACGATGAAACGGTTTCGGAGCGAGACCTCGATCAGCCGGTCGATCATATGAACCCGGAAGCGCACACAGGCGCGTCATGAGACAGCGAGAGCACGGCACACCACGGGCCGCGCGTACACACGTGGGCTGTCGGAAGGGTTCAGATCAGGAAGACGGAATCGAGCAGATACGTCTCGCGGCGGTCGGCCAACGGGCGCAGCACCTGGCGCAGCGAACGGACGCGATAAACGGGGGAAGTGACGCGCTCGTCAGCGGTGTCGTCGGGTGAGAGCAGGATCACGTGTCCTGCTTCGAGATTCTGGCGTGTTTCACCGTACGCGCAACAGTCGTCCACCCGGGTCGCCGCGCAGTGGTCGTCGCCGGACTGACAGCACGACATCCGCCCGGCAGCCGAGGCCGACCACCCCGCACACGCGATCACGGCATGCCCGACCGGGGCCATCGCCGCACAGGCGAGCACCACGAGCAGACGCCGGACGGTTGAACGGACCGCCATCCACGCCATCCTACCGCACTTCGGATGAGCGCACATGACCGCCGTCATATGAGCGGCCGCGTGCGGCGGCTCAGAATTTTTTCCCGCACGCGTGCGAAATTCCGCACCTGGTGTGAGACGCCCGCCCGGGAGAAGCCCGGATCCTTCTGAATGCGTGCGGAGGCCGGAGGCACTCTCCTTGCTGCCATCGTTGTCATCAATCAACCCCGAGGTGCGTATGTCACCACAGAAAAGCACCAGGCCCGTCGTCCTGGCGATTACGGCATTGCTCCTGTTCGCCGACGTTCCGGCCCGCGCACAGGAACAGGCGCCTGCCCGCACGGGCCGCGAGATCTACGAATCGGTCTGTATCGCCTGCCATGGACCCGACGGCCGCGGCGGCGTCAACCTGGAGTTGGAGAAGATCGTCAAGCCGCCGGACTTCACCGACTGTGCGTTCGCGGCCCGCGAACCCGATCGCGGCTTCCTGGCGGTTGCCCACGATGGCGGACCCGCTCGAGGCTTCTCCCCGCTGATGGCGCCGCTCGGCGGTGCCTTCACCCAAGAGGAACTGCAGCTTGCGGTCTCACACATTCGAACGTTCTGCACCGACGACCGCTGGCCGCGCGGCGAGTTGAACCTTCCGCGGCCACTCGTCACCGCCAAGGCGTTCCCGGAGGACGAGATGGTGGTCAGCACCGCCGGTCAGTCCGGCAACGTGACCACGAAGATCCACTACGAGCGGCGGTTCGGGCCGGTCGACATGGTCGAAGTCATTCTCCCGGTTTCGTCCGTGCAGGGTCCGTCGAACGGATGGTCGACGAGTATCGGCGACCTCGCGCTGGAGTACAAGCGCACGCTCGCGCACAGTCTGGACCGCGGCAACATCTTCAGCCTCACGGGAGAACTCGTCCTGCCGACCGGCAGCCAGCGCCGGGGCCTCGGCAAGGGCTATGCGGTGTTCGAGCCGTTCGCGACGTTCGGCCAGATCCTGCCCGGCGACAGCTTCATCCAGATGCAGGGCGGCTTCGCCATTCCACTCGAGGGCGGGCACGACGACGAAGTGTTCTGGCGGACGGCGGTCGGCAAATCGTTCGAGCAACGCCGCTTCGGACGTGTGTGGTCGCCCATGCTGGAAATTCTGCTGGCGCGTCCTCTCGGCCATGACGGCAAGGCGGCCTGGGATCTCCTGCCGGGCATGCAGGTCACCCTGAACGCCCGGCAGCACGTGCGCCTCGCCGGCGGCGTGCGCCTCCCGGTCACGGACGCCGACGTCCGCAAGAAGAGCGTCATCGTCTATCTGCTCTGGGACTGGTATGAGGGAGGATTCCTGCAGGGGTGGTGAGTGGAGAGCTGAATTCGTAAGGACAGCCACCTCATACAGTCGACCGACAGCCACCGAGCGAAATTCACCGGCAGCCACAGCCGGTTCGATCTCACAGAGCTCGCGGAGCCCGCGGAGCTGACCGAAAGCCGCAAGGCTCTGGACGGGCCTGCGGGGCGCCGGCCTGCCGGCCGGCGTGGTGGCTGATGGGAGACCGCGAACACGAACCGCTCAGGATTCGAGTGCGGCTCGTGTTCGGTGTGACTCGTCAGCCCACCCGCGCGCAAGCGCGCCCCCGCAGGCCCTCCCAACGCCGCGCGTTCCACTCTCCTCCGCGATCTCTGCGTGCTCTGCGAGGTCCAGCCACGGGGGGCTGTCGTTGACATTTGTGCAGTGGCTGTCGTTGATGTTTGTGCTGTGGCTGTCGCTCTTGACAGCAGGTCCGGGGCCGGCATAACTTAACATCGTTAAGTTCGCACGAGTGGATCCGGAGGACCGCCCTGGGAGTTCACGAGCGTCGCGCCCGGCAGAAATCGCAGCTGCGTCAGAGCATTCTCGACGCCGCACGGGACATCCTTGTCCGCGAGGGATACGAGGCGCTGTCGATGCGGAGGGTCGCCGAGAAGATCGACTATTCCGCGACGACCATCTATCTGCACTTCAAGGACCGCGACGAGCTGGTCTTCCACGTGTGCGAAGCGTTCCTCGCCGGCCTGATTCGGGAACTGCAGGCGATCATCGATCGGACGGACGATCCGCTGGTGGCGCTCAGGAAGGCGCTGCGCCGCTACGTCGCATACGGTCTGGCGAACCCGCAGCAGTACCTGGCGACCTTCGTCATCCCTCACGCGCACACGCCCGAGGCCGACGCCCGCTACCAGGAGAACAGCACGATGAGCGCGCGGTCGTTTGCCATGCTGGAACAACTCGTATCGGAGGTCCTCCGCCGGCAGAAGCTGTCTCGCCTGGATCCAGGGACCGTCAGCCGGGCGTGTTGGGCCGGCGTGCACGGCATCACGTCGCTGCTCATCGTGATCCCGACCTTCGAGTGGGGGAACAGGGACCGCGTGATCGACCAGCTCGTGTCTCAACTCGTCGACGGACTGCTGAGTGCCCGGAGCGGGCGCTGATTTTTTTTGAACGTCACTTAACACCGTTACGTAACGGAACTGTGTAATGCTCCTGCTCGCCTGGCGCAATCTCGTGCACGACAGGGTGCGGCTCGCCGTCACCGTCACCGGCATCGTCTTCGCCGTCGTGCTCATCGTCGTCGAGCTGGGATTGTTCCTGGGCTTCACCACCACGACCTCCAGCCTCGTCGACCGCGCCGGCGCCGATTTGTGGATCACGGCGCCCAGGGTGCCCTACGTCGAGCTCGGCGTCCCCTTCACCGAGCGCAAGCTGTCGACCGTCCTCGCGACCCCCGGCGTTGCTGCGGCCGGGCGGTACATCGCGCGATTCAGCGAGTGGAAGCGGCCCGACGGGCGGCGCGAGACGGTCCAGGTGGTCGGCGTCGATCTGGAGTCAGGCCTCGGGCTGCCGTGGAATCTCGTCGAGGGCACCCTCGCCGACCTGCGCAAGCCGGATGCGATCTTCGTGGACGAGTTCTACCGCGAAAAGCTCGGCGTGTGGCGCGTGGGCGACGTCGTCGAGATTCGCGGCCGGCTGGCGCGGGTCGCCGGCTTCACGCGCGGCATCCGCGCGTTCACCACCGCGCCGTATGTCTTCACGGCCTTTCGACATGCGCTCGACTACGGCCAGTTCCGCGCGCACGAAACGATGTATCTGCTGGTCAAGGCCGCAGACGGGCAGGACGTCGACGCGCTGCGCCGCACGCTCGCCGCGCGTCTCACCGATGTTGCCGTCATCAGCACCGGCGAGTTCAGCCGGATGACGCGCGTCTACTGGATGTTCAGCACCGGCGCCGGCATCGCCGTGCTCCTTGCCGCGGCGCTCGGCCTGATCGTCGGCTTCGTGGTCGTGGCCCAGACGATCTACGCCACGACCGTCGATCACATTCGCGAATACGGCACGCTGAAGGCGATGGGCGCGAGCAACGCGTACCTCCGCGGTGTGATCGTGAGTCAGGCGCTCATCAGCGCGCTCATCGGCTACGTCCTGGGAATTGGCCTGAGTGCGATCGTGGTGCGAAGCAGCGAGCACGGTGGCGCGGCGATTCTGCTGCCCGGCTGGATGGCTGCCGTGATGTTCGTGGTGACGGCCGCGATGTGCGTCGGCGCCGCGATGGTGTCGATCGGCAAGATCACCCGGCTGGATCCGGCCATGGTGTTCAAGGGGTGATGGCGATGGTGGAGGCGGCGGTGTCGATGCGCGGCGTCTGGAAGACGTATGGCGACGTGCCGGGGTCGGTGCGGGCGCTCCACGAGGTGGACCTCGATGTCGGTCGGGGCGAAATCGTCCTCCTGATGGGCCCGTCCGGAAGCGGCAAGACCACGCTGCTGTCGATCATGGGCTGCATCCTGAAGCCGAGCGGCGGCCGCGTACGGCTGCTCGGGCGCGACGTCACCGGTCTCGGCGAGCGCGAACTGCCCCGCATCCGACTGCAGCACATCGGGTTCGTGTTCCAGGGCTTCAACCTGTTCCCGGCCTTGACCGCCGTGGCGAACGTCGCGCTTGCGTTGGACTTGAAAGGCGTCCCCCGCAGAGAGGCGGCGCGCACGGCCGCGGCGCTCCTCGATCGACTTGGTCTTGGCGACAAGTCCGAGGCCCATCCGGCCGACCTGAGCGGCGGCCAGAAGCAGCGCCTGGCGATCGCCCGCGCGATCGCGGGGGACCCGTCCATCCTGCTGGCCGACGAGCCTACGGCAGCGCTCGACACGACGAGCGGCCACGCCGTGATGGAGATCCTGCGCGGCCTCGGACGCGAGCACGGGCGCGCGGTCGTCATCGTCACTCATGATGCCCGCCTGACCGGCTACGCCGATCGTATCGTCCGGATCGAGGATGGGCGGGTCGCGGGCGAGGAGCCGCTTCGTGCCTCGGGAGGTCTTCGATGACACGCTGGACATTCGCGATCGCGGCGGCGCTCGTCGTTCTCACGATCGTCAACATCGGCATGCTGAGCGGCGGCGAGTCCCCGCCGGATCCTCCGTCCGCCCAGAAACCATCGCCGGCACGCGACCTGGTCGCCGGGCCCGGAGTCGTCGAGCCCATCTCCGAGGAACTCCGCGTGCTCGCGCAGATCGGCGGACGGCTGGATCGCGTGCTCGTCGACGAAGGCGACCGCGTCACGACCGGTCAGGTCCTCGCCGTCATCGACGACCGCGATTATCGTGCGCGTGTGTTCTCGACGGAGGCTGAACTTGCCCTGCGTCAGGCCGAACTGCGGCGCGTGCGGAACGGCGCGCGGCCTGAGGAACGCAAGGAAGCCGCTGCCCTGCTCGCCGAAGCCGAAGCCGTGCTGCGGAACGCCCGAACGGACCGGGAACGGCGGGAGCGCCTCCTCAGCGAGCGTGTGATCTCGCGCACCGAAGCCGATGACGCCCGGCGGGCCGAACAGGTGGCGAGCGCCCGCGTCGAAGCCGCGCGGCAGCGTCTCGAGGTGATGATGGCGGGAGCCCGCGAAGAGGACCTCGCCCGTGCGGACGCGGCCGTGGATCTCGCCCGAGGGCGACTCGAGGACGCGCGCGCCCAGCTTGCGAAAACCGTCATCCGCGCGCCGTTCGACGGGATCGTCCTGCGCCGGTACCGGCAGAAGGGCGAGAGCGTGTCGACCGAGTTCGATTCGCCCATCGTCACGATCGGTGACGATCGCGTTCGCCGGGTTCGCGTGGACGTCGACGAGGCCGATGTCGCGGGCATCGCGACGGGGCAGCGCGCCTGGGTCACGGCGGATGCGTTTGGCGACCGCCGGTTCCCGGGACGCGTGACGCGGGTCGGGAAGCTGCTGGGCCGCAAGAACCTGCGCACGGACGAGCCGACCGAGCGACTCGACACGAAGGTCCTCGAAACACTCATCGATCTCGATGACGGACACGAGCTTCCGCTCGGATTGCGAGTGCAGGCCTTCATCGTGGTGCGCTGAAGAGCGGCGATGGCCACGACCGCCCGGCGTTTACGACGCGAGCCCGGCGTTCTTGAGGTGCGGCTGCGTGCTGTTGACGGCGTCCGCCTTCGCCTTGAGCCTTCGCTGGCCCAGGACCGCCGCGCCGATCGCGGCGACGAACTGGACGTCCTCCGGCGGAGGAATGTTGACGTGGGCTCCCAGCCGCGTCCGCATCAGCGCTCCCATCGTGGTGAAGCGGAGAATGCCGCCCGTCAGGGTGAACTCCGGCTGCATC
>DASWVN010000232.1:0-12013 GCA_036401215.1 Vicinamibacterales bacterium
GACTTTGCGAAGGAGCATGGTGGCGACTTCCCGATCCTCTCCGATCCCGAGAAGAAAACAGCCATGGCCTACGGTGTGATCAACACCGCCGCGCCGCCTGAGCGTCAGGTCGCCCAGCGCTGGAACTTCTTCATCGGCCCCGATGGACGCATTCTCGATATCGAGAAGAAGGTGAGTGTCCGGACGGCGGGGGAGGACCTCGTCAAGAAACTCGAAGCCCTGGGCGTCCCGAAGAAGAAATAGGAACTCCCAAAACAGCCAACTCCCAACTCCCAACTCCCAACTACCAACTACCAATTCCCAAACTTCCAACTCCCAAGTGATTCTTGGGAGTTGGACTTTTGGAAGTTGGCAGTTGGGAGTTGGGAGTTCGCGCAGCGCCTAGTCGATCCACATCACCGGCCGCATCCTCCCGAGCGGCGGGTCTCCCTGATAGCGGACGGCTTCGAGAAACAATCCCGCACCGGGCGCGGCGAGCGCGGCCGCGGTTGCACGCGCATCGGCGGCGCGGGGCGGATCGAGAAAGGCCGCCGCCTTGTCCGAGGCGATGTCGCCACGGCCTGCTGCCGCAAGCACGCCCACCATGCGGCGGACCATCTTCCAGAGAAAGTGCGAGCCCCTGATGCGGATCAGGATCAGCGCGCCGTGTTCCTCGATGTCCACGGCATCGACGAGCACGCGCGTGGACTTCTCATCCGGATCGTCGGCGGTGAACGCCTCGAAGTTCTGCATGCCGACGAACGCCGCCGCCGCCTGCCGCATCTTCGAGACCGAAAGCGTTTCGCGGACCCACCACACGTACGGCTTGCCGAACGCCGTGCGCCGCGTCGAGATCTGATAGAGATAACTGCGCTCGATCGCGTCGTAGCGTGCGTGAAACCGGTGTGGCGCCTTCGAGACCGCGCGGATGTGGATGTCGGCCGGAAGCTGATCGTTGATCTTCCGGCGCAGGCTCTCCGGCGGCAGGTTCGTATACAACTCGAGATGCGCCACTTGCGCCAGCGCGTGGACACCGGCGTCCGTACGGCCGGATCCGTAGAGTTCGAACTCGCCGCGCCCCGTCACCTCGCGAATCGCCCGATCGATCTCCCCCTGAACCGTGCGCGCGTTCTTCTGGATCTGCCACCCGCTGTACTTCGTTCCGGCGTACTCGATCAGGAGCTTGAATCGCGGCATGTACGACTGATCATAGTCCGGGGCCGACGCGAGTCATCCACGCGAGGAAGGGAGGCCGGCGAACCGCGCGCCGGCGTCAGCGGCTCCAGCCGCGTCTGCGCTTGAGCAGTGCCACTCCACCGAGGGCGATCAGCGCGCAGAGGGCAGGTTCCGCGACCTGGAGGATCTGTCCGCGGATCTCCCCGGCCGGGTACTCGTTGGTGTGGAAGTTGATGTAGGCGAGTCCGGCCAACAGGTTCGGCAGCTGTAACGCCAGCGTCGTGTTGTTGCCTTCGTTCAGGTCCCACTTGCCGGAGATGAATCCTCCGACCCCGGTTGCGAACGGAATGACGAGGAGGTCGTCCGGCGCGATTTCGTTGAAGGGCGTGCCGAGGAACCCGAACACCACGCCGGCGTTGAATCCCGGCGCTCCCGGTGCGTGGATGTGCGCGGCGCGGAGATCGTCGTTGAGATCCGGCGACTGCGTGTGCGTCAGGTCGATACCGAAAACGGTGATCTGGTAAGTCAGCGCGGTCTGCGCGTCGTCGAGCTGCAGAGTCGCGTTGCCGAACGAGACCCTCGGGGCGCCCGCGTCAGTCGTGGGGCTCACTGGAGGCGTGGCGACTTCCTGGCTGTTCGTCACGATGGCACTGAAGATCGTTGCCGCCGTCGCGGCGCGGCTGCCTGCCGTGAGAGCGACGGCACAAACCAGGACGAGGGCGGTGAAGCGAACCGAGGCGGTGAGTTGATTGATCCAGCTACGGCAGAGCAGCATCGGTGGCCCCCGCGAAGGTCGGTGTCAGCCGAGCAATCTGAATGCCTGAGGACGGGGCGAGAGATGCTGAGAGAATTGCGCAGGTGCGCGGCGGCGGGGCGTGGGAAACGCGAGAAAAGTCGCCGATCTGGCGGCCCAGGTAGCAACGTCCAGACTGTTCGACGCGGGAGCTGTTCGCCTTTGATTTACTCCCGCACGAGCGCGAACGCCACGGCCGCGATAGCCGTATCCTGGAAGCCCACACCGGTCAGATCCGCGACGGTGACCTGGCCGTCGGAGGTGCGTCCGGCCTTCTTGCCGGCGACGATCTCGCCAAGTTCCGCGTGGACGTCGTCGCGCGTCAGCAGTCCGGCCTCCAGCGCCGCTCGCAGCTCCCCGAACGCGGCGCACTGCGCGTAGCGATCGACGACGACGAGGTCGGCGCGATCGAGGACGTCCGGTTCGAGTTCCACCTTGCCGGGCGCATCGGATCCGAGCGCGGTGATGTGCATGCCGCTGCGGATCCAGTCCGCCTTCACGATCGGGCTGTTCGCCGGCGTGGCGGTGATCAGGACGTCGGCTTCCGCACACACCTGCTCGACGCTCGTCGCTTCGACGGCCGTGTAGCCCTCGGCGTTCATCTCGACGCAGTAGGCGCGCCGGTGCTCGGCAGATGGGCTCCACGCCAGTATCCGCGCGAAGGGCCGCACGACCCGGAGGCAGCGGACCTGGTGCCGCGCCTGGATGCCGGATCCGATCACGCCCACCGTGTTGACGAAGGCCGGTGCGAGGTAGTCCGCGGCAATCGCGCCCGCGGCTCCGGTGCGGATATCGGTGAGAAAGCCGTTGTCGAGCAGCACGGCGACCGGGAGTCCGGTGGACGCATCGAAGAGCGCCATCATCCCCGAGCCGCTCGGCAGTCCCTTCGCGGGGTTGTCGTAGAACCCCGACGCCACCTTCACGGCGACGTAGGGCACGTCCTCGATGTGCGCCGTCTTGACGTGGAACTCGCCGCGTGCGCCCGGGATCTCGAGATTGATCACGGGTGGCACATGCGTCCGCCCCTCGCCGTCCGCGCGGAACGCGTCGCGCATCACCGCGACCGCGCGTTCGGCCGACAGCACGGCCCTCAGTTCCGCCTCCGAGAAAAAGGGGACACTCACCTTTTCGCTAAGTCCTTGATTCCACAGGAAAGGGGACACTCACCATTTCGCTAAGTGTTGCTCCGTTGAAGCTGGATTTTCAACAACTTAGCGAAAAGGTGAGTGTCCCCTTTTTGGGGGGCGCCGCCGTTCGGCGGACCGTTTCAGAGGACGGCGACCGCGTCGATCTCGACTCGAAGGCCCGGACCGGGAAGTTCCGAGACCGCGACGGTCGTCCTGGCTGGACGGTGACCGTCGAACATGCGCTCGTAGACGGCGTTCATCCGCTTGAACTCGCGCATGTCGGTCAGGAACACGCCGCAGCGGACCACCTTGGACATGCTCGAGCCGGCGGCTTCGAGGATGGTGCGGATATTGGTCAGGACCTGCTCCGTCTGCGTCTCGATGTCTTCAGCAACGTGATCGGTGACGGGATCGCGGCCGGATTGGCCGGAGACGTAAACGAGATTGCCGACGATCATCGCGGACGAGTACGGACCGACAGGTTTCGGGGCGTTAGGAACAGAAACAGGTTTCAGCATAGTTTATGGACGAGCTTAGCAAGTTGCTTATGTTCAAGTACTTAGCGAAAAGGTGAGTGTCCCCCTTTTCAGGCGCGGTCCAGGGACAGGACCGACTGCAGGAGGACGTTGCCGCCGTGGGCGCAGTCCTCCCAGCGCGTCAGCTCCTTTGGTGAGTGACTGACGCCGCCAACGCTGGGGACGAAGATCATCCCCATCGGCACGAGCTGCGCCATCATCTGCGCATCGTGCCCGGCGCCGCTCGGCATGCGGACGGACGAGAGCCGCAGCGCCCTGGCGCTGCGCTCGATCAGATCCTGCACGGCGGTGTCGGCGATCGCCGGCGCATTCGAACTTGCCGGAACGATCTCGATCGTCGTCCGCGTCGCCTCGGCGATCCTGGCCGCGCGCGCCCGGATCTCTTCGGCGATTGAGTGCAGCAGGTCCACCGACAGATCGCGCAATTCGATGATCAGCGTGGCGGAGCCGGGGACGACGTTCGGCGCATTCGGCGAGAGTTCGAGCTTGCCGACGGTGCCGACCTGCCGGCCGGGACGGCTGGTGACGATCTCGCGCACCGCGATGGTCAGGTGCGCTGCCGCCAGCGCCGCGTCCTGCCGCTGCGCCATCGGCGTGGTGCCGGCATGGTTGGCCACTCCCGTGATCCGGGCTTCGTAGCGTTCGATGGCCACGATGCCCTGGACGACGCCGATCTGGAGGCCGTCGCGTTCCAGCGTGCCGCCCTGCTCGATGTGCAGTTCGAGGTACGCGTGCCAGGCGCCCTTCGGCCGCCGCGCCTCCATGATGCGCTCGGGATCGCCGCCAATACGTTTGATGGCATCGCCGCGGCGCATGCCGTTCCACACCTGTTCCATGTCGGACGGCGCGACGTCGGCGGCGACGATCCGGCTCGCCGACAGCCCGCGATTGAACGCGACCCCTTCTTCGGCGGCCCACACGACGATCTCGAGCGGATGGCGCGTCCGCATTCCGATCCGGTTGAAGGCGTCGATGACGCCGATCGCCGCAAGCGAGCCGAGGTCGCCGTCGAAGTTGCCGCCCTTCGGGACCGAATCGATGTGGGATCCAAAGAGGATCGGCGGCAGGGAAGGGTCGGTGCCCTCTCGCTTCGCGAAGATGTTTCCCGCGGGATCGATGCGCGGTGTCATGCCGGCCTTTCGCATCAGGTCCATGACGTACTGCCGGCCGGCGACATCGGCGTCCGTGTAGGCCACACGGCTGACGCCGTCCGCGAAGGTCCCACCCTCGGGACGGCCGAACACGCTCAGCGCTTCGATCCGCTTTCGGAGGAGCGCGGCATCGATCGCGGGAGGGGGTGGGGTGGCCTGGTGGCGCCCCGTAAAGGGGCGCCCTACGAATGCATCGGATGCCTCGGTGGCGTTGGGCGCCGTAAAGGGAAGCCCTACGGATGCGCCGCGTGCGGCGATCACGCCGCCCGCGAGCGTTTCGATGAACGTCCGTCGGTTCATGACCGGATCTTAGCCCACGAGCGCTTCAACCGCGCCCAGGTCGGGAACCGAACTCATCGCGCCGCGTCGCGTGCACGCGAGCGCGGCGGCGGCATTCCCGAATCGCAGCATCCGCTCGACCGGCCAGCCTTGCAGGATCCCGTGGATCAACCCGGCGCGGAACACGTCCCCCGCGGCGGTCGTGTCGACCGCGCGGACGCTGACCGCGGGCACGTGCACGAAGCGATCGCCGTCCAGCGCCGCCGAGCCTTCCTCACCGCGCGTCACGCAGATGAGCCCCGGATGCGTCCGGCGCATCTCCCGCAGCGCGCCTTCGACATCGTCGATCCCGGTGATCTGCCGCGGGACCGACGCGGCGAGGACAGGGATGCTGACGTGCGAGAGGACCTCCGGCGTCCGTTCGGTGACCGTGTCGACGTCGCACGTGACGATGGCGCCGGCCGCGCGTGCCAGGCGGGCAAGTGCGATGGACGCTCCCTCGTCGGTCGCGTCCAGGTGAACGACCTTCGCGCCGGCGACCATTTCGGGGATGGCTTCGGCAGGCGCGAGGTCGAGGCGCTTATCCCGCTCCCAGAGCACCAACCGCTCGCCGGTGGACTCTTCCACCATGATGATCGCGTAGCGGCTCGCCGCTCTGCGGACCATGAGGCGCGACAGATCCACGCCTCGCGCATTCAACTCCTCTTGCACCCGTCGCGCGTTCTCATCGTCGCCAACAGGCCCGAGATACCCAGCTTTCAGGCCCAGCGCCGCGCACGCCGCGATCGTCGTCGCGACCTGGCCGCCGCACGACCAGTAGTGCGATGCGATCGGCAGCTTCGACGCTCCCGCGCGCGGAAGGGCGGGGACGATGTAGACGTCGTCGACGGAGCTTTCGCCGAACCCGAGAACGTCCAGCACGGACGACTACTCGGAGCCCTTCTTCGTTGTGGATTTCTTCAGCTCTTTCTCGCGATCGATGTACTTGAGGCCGCCGGTGATCCAAGGGGCGGCCGGCTCACCCTTCAGGTAGTGCGCGAACCATTGGTGAATGCGCTTCTGGTAATCGATCTGATTCGCTCGCCGGCGGAGTCCGTGGTCTTCGCCGCCATAGGCGAGCATCACGACATCCTTCTTCGCGCGGCGCGCGATGTTGTACAGCTCCACGCCCTGGTGCCAGTGGACGGTGCCGTCGTTGTCGCCCACCTCGAGGAGCAGCGGTGTCTTCATGTTGTGCACGTTGAAGACGGGCGAGTTCCGGATGTAGGCCTGGAGGTCCTCGTAGATCGGCACTTCCATGCGCTGCTGGCCGGTCTCGATGTGATCGGTTTCGGCGATCCCGGACGACCAGTGGTGATTGCCGTAGTTGCTCACCAGGTTGGTGATCGCCGCGCCGGCGACCGCGGCCGCGAACGTGTTCGAATGCGTCGCCAGGTAGGCCGAATCGAATCCGCCCCACGAGTGGCCGATGACGCCGACGCGTGCCGGATCGACGACTCCCATCGACACGACTTTCTTCACCGCGGGTTCGACGCACTCACGGACCGAGAGGCCCGGTTCGCGCGGACGAAAGACGATGTCGGGCTGGAAGAAGAAGTAGCCCTGCGTCGTGAACGCCGACGCGTTGTAGTAGTCGCGCTCGCTGGGCGGCACGAAGCGATGGACGCCGTCCGACAGCTTTTCGTACAGGTAAACGACCATTGGATACTTCCTGCCTGGTTCGTACCCTGCCGGATAGAACAGCGATCCCTGCAGCCGCAGTCCGCGGTCGCTCGTGAACTCAACCGTCTCGGAACGGCCCCACGCGTACTTCGACATGAACGCGTTCGTGTTCGTGACCTGCTTCGCCGTGGCGAGGTCCGGCCCGCCGACGTAGGCGTCCGGAGAGTCGTCGTATCTCTGGGTCACATACAGATACACGTCCGCGTCCGCCGCCTTGGTGAGGCTGCTCACGGCTCGATCGTCGAAGATCAGGCGATCGACCTTCTTACTCGACGGGTTCCAGCGGCCGTAGCCGGACTTCTTGGACCACGTGCCGAAGAGCGCCATCATCACCGGCTTCGTCGTATCGATCGCGTCCTCGTTGGGGTCGAGCCGGACGATGCGGTGGCGCACCTGTTCGGCGGCGCCGTCGGTGAGCCGGGTTGCGCGTGAGCCGTCGGCCGCCACCTCCCACACGTCGAATTTGTCGTAGAGCAGCACGGCGTTGTCGTTCGTCGTCCACCCGCCGATCCCGAACGGCGGCTTCTGCCGCACCGTGGCATCGGATTCACGATCGATGAACGACGTCGCCGCCGCCTTGCTGATGTTGGTGACGGTCCGGGTCGCGGTGTTGATCGTCCACCAGGCATCGTTCTGGAGGAACAGCGCGAAGCGTCCGGTCGGACTGATCTGCATGAAGCCGTCATCGATGCGATCGACGACCTTCGTCCGCTCGCCGGTCTCGACGTCCACGAAGTAGAAGTCGGCCGCCCGGCGGCCGATCGTGCGGTCCATGGCGTAGGCATCCCACACGGTCGCGTACGCCAGCTTCTGCTTGGGGACTGGCGCGACGGACTCCGTGTCGCCGCGCCCCAGCTCGACGAGCTGATCGGATCCGATGTGCCAGGCATGGAGGAAGTTGCGCTGGCGGTCGGCCCGCGCGGTCTGCTTCTGCCGCGGCATGACGAAGACGTCCTTCGCATGCCAGATCTCGAGCGAGGGCATGTCGTCGGCGGGCGCCGGGCGCGCCGGCGCGGCGCCGTCGGATGACGCCTCAGGCTTCTTCTTGTCCTCGAGCGGCTTCTCGTTCCAGTCGGCGACGCCGACGTAAATCGTCCGTCCGTCGTCGGACCACGAGGGGCGGCGGAACGACACCGTCCGCTTGCCCGGTGCGACCCCTTTCAGCGGGTCGAGCGTGTGCGCCACCGCGGACGGGTTCGACACACCGCTCCAGGCGAGGACGGCATGCGTGGACCCTTCGCGTCCATCGTCGCTCTGGGAACGCAGGACGACGAGGTCGTCGGCATCCTCACGCCAGGACGGCCCGGTGTAGATTGAAGCGGACGAGTCGAGCACGCGGTGCACGCCGGACGCTGCATCATAGAGTTGGATGCCGTTGCCGGTCTTGTCAGCGGTGCTGATCGTGAAGGCGAGGAGACGTCCTTTCAGCTTTTCCGGACCGCTCACGTTCTGCCATGCGTACTCGGCGACGTTGCCGAACGTAGTGTCGCGTCCGGTTTCCAGTTCGCGGACGAGAATCGTCACGCCTGTCGGCGCCGGCGCGTCCGCCTGCGCAGCGGGGGACGCCTGCGGCTGTCCGCCCTGCGCCGTGCCGCCGCCCTGGGGCCGCTCGGGCGCGTAGCGGCGCATCACGATGAAGGCGCCGCTCGGGTCCAGGGAGAACGACTCGATCCCGTCGATGACGATCGGTTCGGATGCGCCGTCGAGCTTCAGGAGCCCAAGCTTCCGGTGGATCGGGCGGCGCTGCGCTCGCATGCGCTCTTCCTGCTCCTCGGAGTAGCCGATGGAGTAGGCGATCCACTTCGAGTCCGCGGCGAACGCCGCCTGCGACCCGAACGGGATCGTCGTCTCCGAACCGGTCGCGATGTTCCTGATCCGCAGTTCGTTGTTGCGGTTCGAACGGTTGATCCCATAGGCCAGCCATTTGCCATCGGGCGACAGTCCTCCGCGCGGCTGGATGGACAGGTTTTCGAACTGACCCCAGTCCTCGCGCGCGGGCGGATGTTTGGCCTGCGCCTCCAGCAGTGCCGGCGTCACGGCAATGGCGAGTACGAGCGTGGTGGTCCAGGTCAGGCGCCGCATGCAAAACTCCTCGATGCTCAGGTTACGGATGCCGCAGTTTAACCCGTCCGCCAGTCTGGGATAGAGTGGCGCCATGCTGACGCGAGCCTTCCGGACGCTCGTTCTCGCCGCGCTCTTCCTGCCGTTCGTCACGCCGCCGATCACGACCGCACAGCAAGCCGCCGAACAGAAGCCGGCGTTCTCGCCCGACGACGTGCTGCCGTTCGATCCGGAAGTGACGCGCGGCACGTTGCCGAACGGGCTGACCTACTACATCCGGAGGAACGGGCGTCCGCAGAATCGCGTGCTGCTGCAGCTCGCCGTCAAGGCCGGATCGGTGGACGAGACCGACGAGCAGCAGGGGCTGGCGCACTTTCTCGAGCACATGGCGTTCAACGGCAGCCGCCATTTCAAGCCCGGCGAGTTGATCAAGACGCTGGAGTCCACGGGCGCGCGGATGGGGCCGCACGTCAACGCCTATACGTCGTTCGACGAGACGGTCTACATGTTCGAGGTGCCGACCGATAAGCCCGGCATCGTCGAACGCGCGCTTCAGGGGCTTGCCGACATCGGTGGGGACCTGACGCTGGATCCCAAAGAGATCGAGCGTGAACGAGGTGTCGTCATTGAGGAGTGGCGCGGCGGCCTGGGCGCGGCCGCGCGCCTCCGCGATCAGCAGATTCCGGTCCTCTATCACGGTTCCAAGTACGCCGAGCGATTGCCGATTGGCAAGCCCGAGGTCCTGAAATCGTTCACGCCGGCGACGCTGCGCGCGTTCTACGCCAGATGGTACCGGCCGGATCGCATGGCGCTCGTCGCTGTCGGCGACATCGAGCCGGCCGCGATCGAAGCGACGGTGACGAAGATGTTCGGCGTGATGCCGCGGCCGAAGAGCGACCCGCCGCCGCGATCGTACGAGGTGCCGCTGCACTCGGAGATGCTCGTGGCGGTGGCGACGGATCCCGAGGCGACGCAATCGTCGGTCTCGATCCTGAGAAAGAGGCACAAGCTCGGCGACGACACGGTCTCCGACTACAGGCGCAATCTCACCGAGCAGATGGTCTATCAGATGCTCAACGAACGCTTCGACGAGCTGTCACGCCGGCCGGATGCGCAGTTCCTCGGCGCGGGCGCGTACGAAAGTTCGCTGAGTCCGACGGTTGGTGTCTTCGCGCTCGGCGCCGGCGTGGAAGAGGGGAAGATCGCGCCTGGCCTCGGCGCGCTCGAGATCGAGACCAATCGCGTGCAGCGATTCGGGTTCGGCGCGGCGGAGCTGGAGCGGGCGAAGAAGTGGTGGCAGGCGTCCTATGAGCGGGCCTACAGCGAGCGCGAAAAGACCGAAAGCGGAGCGTATGCGCAGGAGTACGTGACGCACTTTCTGCTGGGTGAGCCGGCGCCGGGAATCGAATACGAGTACCGGCTCGCCGAACAACTGATCCCCGCGATTGTGGCGAGCGAAGTGGCTGAGCGCGCGAAGGCGCTCTTCGCCGATACGGCTCGTGTGGTGATCGCGACGTCACCTGAGAAAGAGGGGCTCGCCGTTCCGACCGAGGCGCAGTTGCGGGATGCCATGGCGCGCGCCGACGCCGTCGCGGTGACGCCCTGGGACGACACCGTGACCGCGCGGGTCCTCATGGAGACGATCCCGGATCCCGGCAGGATCGAGAGCCGGCGCGACATCCCGGAACTGGGGGTCACGGTCGTGCGGTTCGCCAACGGGATCGAGGCGTGGCTGAAGCCGACCGACTTCAAGAACGACGAGATCATCTTCAGCTTGTCGTCGCTCGGCGGAGCCTCGACAGCTTCCCCGGACAAGTACGTGGAGGCGCTGCTGGCCCCTGCGCTCGTTCAGCTCTCAGGGGTTGGCGGCCATCGGGCGGTGGATCTGCAGAAGCTGCTTGCGGGAAAGCTGGTGCGTGCCGCCGCCTCGATTTCGCTCTCGACTCACGCGATCAGCGGATCGGCGCGTCCGGCGGATCTCGAGACCGCGCTGCAGCTGCTGAACCTGAACTTCACCGCACCCGGCAACGACGAGGACGCCTTTCTCAACATCAAGAAGCAGCTCGAAGCGGTCTACCTCAATCGGGAGCAGAATCCCAACCTGCTCTACGGGGAGAAGATCGCCCAGGTCAACACGTCCAACCACTACACCGCCGCTCCGATGACAGTGAACCGTGTGGCCGCGCTCGATCGCGAGGCGATGTTCGCGTTCTATCGGGAGAAGTTCTCGAACGCGGCGAACTTCACGTTCTTCATGACCGGCGCGTTCACGCTCGACGAGGCCCTGCCACAGGTCGCGCGCTACGTGGGGTCGCTGCCGTCGCTCGGCAAGGTCACGGCGGAGGTGAAGGACGTTGGCATCAAGTTCCCGGACTCGATCGTCCGCGAGACCGTCAACAAGGGACGCGAGCCGAAAGTGACGACGCGCATCTCCTATTTCGCGGACCCGCCCCAGGATCCTCAGATCGTGACGCTCGTCTCGACCGCGGCCGACGTGCTCGAGATCGCGCTGCGCGACATCCTGCGGGAGGAGCTTGGCGAAACCTACACCGTCGGCGTGGGCTTCCAGCAGGAAACCTTCCAGCGCGGCGGCGGCAATGTGGCGGTCAGCTTCACCGCGGCGCCTGAGAACCTGCAACGCATGATCGATCGCGTCATGGAGGAGGTCCGTCGGATGCAGAAGGAGGGCCCGAGCGAAGACTACGTCAATCGCGCGAGGGAGACCGCCCTGCGCGAGCACGAGACCGGGATGAAGCAGAACGCCTACTGGCTGAGCCGCCTCCAGGCCGCGAAGCTCTTGAACCGAGATCCCGTCGAACACGTCCTCGGCCGCGAAGCCCGCATCAAGGCGGTGAACGTCGAGAATCTGAAGGAGGCGTTCGTCACCTACTTCCCCATGGATCGCTACACCATCGTCACGCTTGCGCCAGAGAAGTAAATTCGGGCGACAGCCGCTGGCCGATGTCACGGGCCGACGGCTGTTGGCACGAAGAACACTAAGAAAACGACGACCACGAAGAAGAACACAACGTGCTTCAGGGTTTTCTGAACCAATAGAAGCGTCGTGGCCTCACTTCGTGTTCGTTGTGTTCTTCGTGGCCGCAGTGATCGACAGGCCGTCGGCGCGCGCGCGGCGAGCCAGAAGTCGATCGAGCGACAGCCGCTGGCCAATGTCACGGGCCGACGGCT
>DASWVN010000233.1:0-13416 GCA_036401215.1 Vicinamibacterales bacterium
GCCGGTCGAGCACCAGACCGGCGATCTCCCAGTGGCCGGTGACCGAATCCTTCCCCGCCGATCGCTCCGCCATCCGGCCGTAGGCCCCCCGCGGCACTTCGACAGGCGTGCGCCCGATGTCGACGATGCGGCCAATGCCAAGCGATTCGAGCGTGGGGATGTCGAGCGGCACCGCCCTGGCGATGTTGCCGAGCGTGTTGCTCCCCTCGTCACCGTACGTGCGGGCATCGGGCAGTTCGCCGACTCCGGCGCTGTCGAGCACGATCAGGATGACGCGGTCGAGTCTGGGTGCGGCCAATCAGCCTTCGTGATGATGCGGGGTTGAGAAATAGTTGCTGATCGGGCGCGGGGACCGGATGCTGGCGATCGCATGCTTGAAGATCATGTGATCGGCGCCGTCGTACTCCACGATCACCGCGAAGCGGTCGAAGTTCTTCACGCGCCCTTCGATGTCGCTGCCGTCCATCAGGCGGATGAACACCGGCAGCCGCTCGCGGCGTACGAAATTGAGGAAGACATCCTGGATGTTCGGTTGCGCGGAAGCGGGGCGGGACTCACGGGTCTGAGGCATCGTCACGGACAGTCTGCATGGCCGACAGGGCGCCGGCTACCTCCTCCAAGGTCTCCGGGCGCTCACCCGCAGCGTAAATCCAGTGTAGGTTAGGCTCTTTCCTGAACCAAATCAACTGCCGTCGCGAGTACTTGCGATTCTCGCGGACGATGAGCTCGCGGGTTTCGCGCTCGTCTCGGATGCCGTCGAGGTGTTCGAGCGCCTGCCGGTACACGAGACCGGTGAACGGATGCGCCGTTGGCGGCACGCCCGCCTTCAGCAACCCGCGGATCTCGTCGAGCAGCCCCGCATCGAACTGCGCATCGACACGCCTGGCGACGCGCTCGGCCGTCGCCTCGGGAGAAATGCGCAACGCGAACGCGTGGACCCGATACTCAGGGATCGGCGATCGCGTTTCCGCGAAATGGGTCGTCAGCGGACGCCCGGTCAGCAGGTATACCTCGAGCGCTCTCACGAGGCGCTTGCGATCGCGCGGCTGAATGCGGTCCGCCGATCCAGGATCGACCCGTCCCAGCCAGCGGTGCAGGAACTCGGTTCCCCGGCGGTCCGCCACGCGCTCGAGCCGCGCGCGCAGCGCGACGTCACGGCTCGGTCCCGGGAAGAACCCGCGCGTGAGGGCCCGGTAGTACAGGCCGGTCCCGCCGACGAGGATCGGCAGTTTGCCTCGCGCGGTGATATCGCGGATCACCGACGCCGCCTCGCGCGCGTATCGCGCCGCCGAGTATTCCTCGGTCGGATCGGCGACGTCCACCATGTGATGCGGAATACCGTCCTGCTGTTCCAGCGGAACCTTGTCGGTGCCGATGTCGAACCCGCGATAGACCGCGGTCGAATCGCACGCGACGACCTCGCCGTTGAATCGCTTCGCCAGCGCAATGCCGAGCGCGCTCTTGCCGGTCGCGGTCGGCCCGACGATCGCCACGAGAACCGGCTCCGTCACTACCAGGCGCGATAGACCGCCAGCGCCGCCAGGATGGCCAGCAGGATCAATAATCCCCTCGACTCGGCCCGCCGGGCCTCGCTCGGGACAGATCCGCTCGAGTCGGACCTAGCGGCCGGGGTCTTCATTGAAATAGAACGTCACGGTAAAGAAGGCGCGGTCGTCGGGGTACTCGGGCGGAAGCGGAATCGTCGGGTCCGAGGCGGCGATGGCGTTGTGTGCCGAATTCGTGAAGGCATCAACGGACGAGGGCTTGAGCACCCTCAAATCCGTGATCCGGCCATCCTTGTGCACGTTGAACGTCACGACGACGTGCCCCTTCATCGTCATCGCGGCGTAGGGGATGAACCAGTTGCGGCGGATCTGCGCGACGAACCGGCGGAGCCACGGGCCGAACTCCACGCCCTTCGAATCGAACTGGATCGACGGGAAGTTCTGATCGGGCGCGCCCCCTTGCGGGTTGCTGAACGCTTCCTGACTGGCGTACTTCTGCACGTTCCGGATCGCCTCGGCGAGGATCCCGGTAGCCGGTCCGCGCGGCTCGGGCTTCTCCGGTTCTGGCTTCGGCAGGATCAAACCGCTGGTCGTATCTGGAAGGGGCGGGATCTCCCGAGGCGTGGTCTTGCCGTCCGCGCCGCCAGCCGGAGGCGCCGGCGGCGCCGGTTTCTCCCGCGGACCATCAGCGGGATCGGCGTCGATCCGTTCGGTCGTGTTCCCCCGCGCGAACGGCAGCGGGTTCTTCGGTTCCGGCGGCCGCTCGATCGATGCGGCGCGCCGGTCGAGATCCGACAGTTCGGCCCGCTCGGGTGGAGGCGCGGGTCTCTCCATCCTCGGCTCCATGAAGACGAACCGCGGCGCCTCCTCCTGCTCTTCGAGCCGGGCGAGGCGCTGGGCTTCGAGTTCCTGTTGCCGGCGCGCTTCCATCTCCTTCACGAACGGCAGCTCGGGCCACACCAGGACGAGAATCACCAGCAGCAGATGCACCACGAGCGTGACCAGCGCCTTCTCGCGTGGCGTCATGGGGCTGCTCAGCCGCGGCGTGTCCGGGCGATTGTCCCAGAAGTCGAAGTACATGAAGGACTTACGAGTATATCAAGGAATGGTAAATGGAAAATGGGAGATGGCAGAGAGCCTGCTCGCGGCAGCCCGGTTGAATTCGCGAAGCGAAATCCCTACCGGTCTTACCGCAGGCTGGTGAACCTGAACTCTTTTCCATCTACCATCTGCCATCTACCATCCGCGCCGTCAGGCGCGGGTAGCCACGTATAGGTAGACGATCCCGAGCGTCAGCGGGACGGCTTCGACCTCCACAAAGCCGTGACGGGCGATGGTTCGAGCGAACTCATCGGGAGGCGGGAAGCTGCCGACCGACGCGGGAAGGTATGAGTACGCGCTCTGGTGGTGCGACACCCGCCGGCCGATCGCCGGAAGCAGGTATCGGAAGTACCACGCATACAGCGTGCGGATCCCGGGGATCCTGGGCTGACCGAATTCGAGGATCGCAAGACGCGCCCCGGGCCGCAGGACACGGAACAATTCCGCGAGCGCGCGCTCCGGTTCGGCGACGTTGCGGATGCCGAACCCGATCGTGGCGCCGTCGCAGGTCTTATCCGCAAGCGGGATCCGCGTCGCATCGCCGCGCACGAGATGGATCCTGTTCTCGAGCCCGGCGCGTTTCACCTTTTCGAGGCCCAGTCGCAGCATCGCGCCGGAGAAATCGACCCCCACGACCGACGCATCCGCCTGGCGCGCGATCGTGGCGATCGCGAGATCCGCGGTGCCGCTGCACAGGTCGAGGACTCGGGCTTGCGCGCCAAGCTGCAGCGCCGCCACGCCGCGCTTTCGCCACTTCTGATCGAGGCCAAGACTGAGGACACGATTGAGCAGGTCGTAGCGGGGCGCGATGGAGTCGAACATCCCGGCGATCCGGGATGGTGTCTTGTCGGGCGACGACGCCATCAGGCTTTCCAGGCGGGATACAGCTCGTGCGCGAAGCCGAGCGCCGAGAGGATCTTGCCGGCCATGAAATCGGCCAGGTCGTCCAGCGTCTTCGGCATCTGGTAGAAGGCCGGCATCGCCGGCAGGATCATGGCGCCCGCCTCGGCGCAGAGCGCCATGTTCCGGAGCTGCGGCAGGCTCATCGGAGTTTCGCGCGGGACGATGATCAGCCTGCGGCGTTCCTTGAGCATGACGTCGGCGGCACGTTCGACCAGGTTACGCGAGAGCCCGTGCGCAATCCCGGCCAGCGTCTTCATGGAGCACGGCACCACCACCATCCCCTCGCAATCCTGGCTGCCGCTCGCGATCTTCGCGCCCAGGTCCCTGTTGCTGTGGAGCGTGAAGCTGCCCTTGTTGACGCCTTCGCCGTACTTCGAGACGAGATAGTCGGCGAGCTTCTCGACCGCCGCCGTCTCCCCCAGCTCGTCGCGCAGCAACCGGCGTCCGTAGTCGGAGACGACCAGCTCGAGATGACATCCACGCTCGAGCAGCGCGGCCATCGTCCGCGTTGCGTAGATCGCGCCGCTCGCGCCGGTGATTGCCAGGGTGATGCGTGTCAATGCTGAATGGCGACTGCTGAAACTCGTTAGGAGCCGACGTAGATGGCTGCGGCGGTGGTCATGAGATACAGGATACCCACATAGCCGTTCAGGTCGAACGCGCGCTTGACCTGCGACAGGTCGTGCTCGCTCACGAGCGACTGCTCGTACACCAGCAGCAGCGCGACGCCGATCACGCCGGCCACGTAGAGTATGCCCAGGTCGGCGACCGCGGCGAGCGCCAGCAGGCACGACACGGTCAGCACGTGCATGAACCGCGAGATCAACAGCGATCGCGCCACACCGAAGCGGGCCGGGATCGATTGCAGGCCGTGAGCCCGATCGAACTCGAGGTCCTGGCATGCGTAAAGAATGTCGAAGCCGCCGACCCATGTCCCGATCGCGGTGCCGAGCAGCCACGGCTCCCATCCGCCGCGTCCACCCGCCGCCAGCCACCCGCCGACCGGCGCGACCGCCATCGCCAGCCCGAGAAACAGCTGCGTGTAGCTCGTGACCCGCTTCGCCAGCGAATACCAGAACACGATCGCGAGCGCCACCGGCGACAGCGCCAGGCACAGCGGGCTCAGACGCCAGGCCGCGAACACGAACACGATGGACGCCACGACCACGAACACCGCCGCTTCGCCGCGCGACATGGCGCCGCGGGGCAGCTCGCGCGCCGCGGTCCGGGGATTCAGGGCGTCGTACCGCGCGTCGACGAGGCGGTTGAATCCCATCGCCGCGCTGCGCGCCGCAACCATGGCGACCACGATCCAGAGGATGCGAGGCCCCACGTTGGCGGAGGACCAGTCGCCCGTCTCGTGCAGCGCGAGCAGAGCGCCGGTCAAGGCGAACGGCAGCGCGAACACGCTGTGGCTGAAACGAACGAAGCTCGCGTACGTCGCTACGCGACTCATGACAACTCCAAACTCCAAACGCCAAACATCAAACATGCCCAACACCTGCCCGGGAGCTTTGGAGTTTGATCTTTGGAGTTTGGAGTTGACATATTCACCAGTCCAGCCGCTGGACGCGATCGGGCTGGACGCCATTCACGAGATATTCTTCCACATCGCGCACCTCGTCCGGCACCGCGACGGCGACCAGCGCCGCCCGCTTGCCGGGTTCGATCGTGCCGAACTCCGCATCGAAGCCGAGCGCGCGGGCGCCGATGCGTGTTGCGCTCTCCAGCAGCCGCCGCGCGGGAATCGACGGCGCGATGCGGCGGGCCTCGTGCAACTCGGCAAGCATGTTGAGATCCGCCACGCTGGCCAGGCTGTCGGTGCCGAATGCGACGTCGCTCCCCGCCGCGTAGAACGCCTCCAGCGGAGGTGCACCGACGCCGACGTAGACGTTGCTCCGCGGGCACGACACGATCGTCACGCCGAGGTCCCGCAGGCGCCGCAGGTCGCCGTCCTTGAACTGCACGCCGTGGACGGCCAGCATCCGCCTGTCGAGGACGCCCAGGCCCGTCAGATAGTCCACCGGCCCCACACCCGGCGGCGTCCAACCCGCGGGCCATCGCCCCAGGCGTTCCAGCACCTGCCGGATGGCTCCTCCCCCGTCGCGCAGGAGTTCGATCTCTTCCGGCGTCTCTCCAAGGTGCACGCTGGAGACGGCGCCGGCGTGCGCATCCAGGTCGACGCGGATCGCCTTGAACAGCGAGGCCGAAACGGAATACGGCGCGTGCGGCGCCACGCTCACCCGGACGTCACCTCCGGCGGCGGCATCGGCCCGTGCGCGCGCCTCCCGAACGCGCGCCTCGGGATCCTGCTCCGTGAATCCCGTGAGTTCGTGAAAGATCTGCGCCGCGACACCGCCCTCCCGCAGAAGCGGAGCGGTCACCAGGGTGTTGCTGACCTCGCCGAAGAGCACCGTTCCCGTCGCCTGCGCGTAGGCGATCGCCTGACGCGCGGGCTCGACGATCGCCGGATCCGCGGGATCCGGGTACTGGCTGCGCGTCTTCATGACCGCACTCACCCACTGGCCAAACGACGGTGCGGGAGGAATCCGTTCGTGCAGGTACGAAAGTTCGAGATGGGTGTGAGCGTTGACGAGGCCGGGAAGGATCGCAATGTGCCGCTCGCGCGATGCGCGGTGCACAGTCCGCGGTGCGTCATGGGGTCCACCGACGGCCAGGATCCGCCCGTGCTGAATCTCGACCCAGCCGCTCTCGATCGGCGGCTGCGAGATGGGCAGCACCCAGCGGGCCTCGATCACGACGCGCCGGCCGTTCAACGTGCCCACGGACTCGATCACGGCCGCCGCGCGATGGTAGATGGTAAATGGCAGATGGAAAAGGCGACGGACTTGACGGTCAGCGTCCCACACGCATGCGCGTTACCATCTACCATTTGCCATTTACCATCGCGAGCGCTACTGCGCGCGTTCGCGCTCGCGCAGCCGCTTCTCGCTTGCGCTGCGGGCGGCGTAGTTCACCAGTTCCGCCGGACGGCTGGTGTCGCCGTCCTCCCGCGCGACCGCCAGTTCCAGCATCCGCGGAACATCGCGCTGCAGGAACACGGGATCGCCGAGGATCTCGTAGTGCATGTTCCGCCGCTTGGGAATGAACCCGGCGTTCTCGACGTTGCGCACGATCTCGATCTCGTCCATGCAGTACGCCGCGCCGGCGGCGCGGACGACGTTCTCCTCGATCATGACGCTGCCCATGTCGTTGGCGCCGTAGGCGAGACTGAGCTGACCGACCTTGCCTCCCTGCGTCACCCACGAAGCCTGCATGTTGTCGAAGTTGTCGAGGACGATCCGGCCGATCGCCAGCGTGCGGAGGTACTCGACGCCCGTCGCTTCGTATCCGCCCAGTTCGGTATGCTCCGGCTGGTAGCTCCAGGTGATGAACGCGGTAAAGCCGCCCATCTCATCCTGCAGGTCGCGAAGCCGGAACATGTGCTCCAGCCGCTCTTCCGGCGTCTCGACATGCCCGTACATCATCGTCGCGGTCGTGCGGAGCCCCGCGCGATGCGCGTGTCGCATGACGTCGAGCCATTCGTCGGCCGCCGCCTTGTTGTAGCAGTTGAGGATCTTGCGGACGCGATCGACAAGGATCTCGGCGCCGCCGCCGGGGATGCTGTCGAGGCCCGCGGCCACGAGCCGCTCGATCACCTGGGCGATCGAGAGACGCGACATGCGCGTCAGGTGAATGACTTCCGGAGGCGAGAGCGCGTGGAGCTTGAACGCGGGATAGCGCGCCTTCACCGCGCGGAACAGGTCCTCGTACCACTCGAGCGGCAGGTCGGGATTGTGCCCGCCCTGCAACAACAGCTGCCCGCCGCCCAGCTCGATCGTCTCGTCGATCTTGCGGAAGATCTCCTCGAACCCGAGCACGTAGCCTTCGGACGAGCCCACGGGACGATAGAACGCGCAGAAGTTGCAGCGCGCGACGCACACGTTCGTATAGTTGACGTTGCGGTCGATGATGTAGGTGACGATCCGGTCCGGATGCTTGCGCGCCCGGATCCCGTCGGCCAGCGCGCCCAGCAGTGCGGTCGGCGCGTGCAGGTACAGCTCGAGCGCTTCGGCGCGATCGATGCGCGCGCCGTCACGAACCTTCGCGGCAATCGTTTCGATGGCGCTCATTACTCCTCGAAGAACAGCGGCTCTCGCGGGGCGTCGATCAGGCCGTGACGGGCCGCGAGTTCGTAGTAGCGGCGGATCCCGGCAATCTCGCGCTCGCCGAGCACGTACTGGATATTCTCCCTCAGATACGCCTGACCGAGGGCGGCGCGCTCGGGACCGCAGTAGTCGGCGGCAATCCCGTCCGAGGCCGCCACGCCGGCGTCTCTCGCCTCCCGCAGCGCGCGGACGGCCGCTGGCGAGACGACGCCGGGACGCCCCGCCCAGAACGCCCAGACGAACGGCAGCCCGGTCATGTCGGTCCAGTGTTCTCCGAGATCGATCTTCTCGACGCCTTTCGCCGCCGGATCCAGATACAGCGCGGGATCGCCGATGATCAGCGCGGCATCGCACGCGGCAAACATCGCGTCGGGATCCGGCGCCATCGGCTGGAACTCCGGCTGGATGCCGAACCGCTCCGCGCACAGGATCCGCAGCAGCGCGTTCGACGTGCGCGAACTCGTGTCGGCTGCGATCGTGCGGATCGCCTTCACGGGCACCTTCGTGAACAGGGCGACCGAAGCCACGGTCCGCTTCGAGATGATCGCCATGTCGGGCACGATCCGGTACTCGGGCCCGCGGCAATACTCGATCGCCGGAATCATGCCGACGTCGATCGCGTCTTCGTGCAGAAGGACCGCGCAGCGGGACGGCGGATCGAAACGAAGGGCGAACAGGTCCTGACGCTTGTCGAGCCCGTGAACGAGCGGCCGGGCGTTGAGATATGCCACGGCACCTAGGCGGATACGTCTCATGCGTGATGGTGAAACTGCGAACGATGAACTCCGAACTCCGAACTATGACCTCCGAACTCTGAAACCCCGAACGAACGAGTGTTCATAGTTCGGAATTCATAGTTCGGAGTTTTCCCGCGTCGCTACCCGGAACAGTCCATCCCGTTCCACGGCTTCCAGTCCCGCGGCCTTGATGTTCCCTTTGATCTCTTCGAGCGGACTGCGCCGCGTCCCGAGGACGCCCGGGTCCACCGCGAGAATGTTGTCCACGTCGTCGGCGCCGACCGTCAGCGCCACCTGCGCCATCTTCGGGCCGTACAGCTGCCAGTCGACCTGGATCGACGGCACGTTCGTCACCACGACCCGTGCAAGCGATACCGTCTTGACGTCGTCATATCCGGTCGTCGGCTTCGTGACCGACATGGTCCGCGGGAGCGGGGCGAACGCCTTGAAGCCGCCGACCGCATCCTGGAGATCACGCGCGCGTTCGCTGAGGGCAAGACGCGCGTCGTCGCCGGGATCCTGAACGGTGATAGTGTGGATCGCGAGTCCGCCGTCGCGGATCTGCGCCGCCACGGTCGCGGGATCCTCGACGACGTCGATCGGAAGCTGGGCGATCGCGGCGAGGCCGGCCTCGCGAAGAGCGGCGGACGTCTGACGGACGTCCCCGAGCTTCTGCAGGTCGGCGACGGAGAACCCCGTAACGGGCACGCCGTTCGCGATCGCGACGGCTGCGCGGACCGCCGCCACGGCCGACTCGGTACTCGAGGGCGCGCCGACGATACGGATCTCGCCGGGCTGCGCACCCTGCGGCAGCGACGAGAGCGGCGCGTCGACGTGCATCTCCAGCACGCGGACGAACGTCGTCTTCACGCCGTGCATCTGGCGGCGTGTGTCGTCGCCTGCGACTCCCACCTCGATCAGGTTGGACGTTTCCAGGATCTGTTGCGGTGTCACGGCTTCCATCCCTTGCTGATCTTCTGCCGCATCTCGAATATGAACTGATTCAGATCTTTCAACATCTTTCACGATCACGCTACACGAGCCGACGGCTTCGGGCACGAAGGACACCAGGAACACGAGGGACACGAAGAAAGACAAAACAGTGTCTTCCTGTTCTCTTCTTCGTGTTCGTCGTGTTCTTTGTGTTCTTGGTGTCCAGGCCGTTTGGCTCGTGACACTGTTTCACACCTATCAGACGCTCTCCATTTTTTCCGCGATACGCGTCGCAAGTGCAAGTGCGGCGCGGCCTGCTTCCCCCGTCACCAGCGGCGGACGCTTGTCGCGCACGGCGCCGATGAAATCCGCGAGTTCGCGGCGCAGAGGTTCGTCCTTCTCTACCGGCAGCGGCCCTCCTTCGATGGACGGCCTCTGGCCGTCGCGGCGAACGAGACGCCAGCCTTCCACTTCCTGCGCGGCGTAATCGATCGAGATGTACGAGTACGGCTGGAAGAAGCGGATCTTTCTCACCCGGTCGCGGCTGATGCGGCTCGCGGTGAGGTTGGCGATGCAGCCCGAGGCGAAGCGCAGCCGCGCGTTGGCGATGTCGAACTTCGGCGTCAGCACCGGCACGCCGACCGCCTCGACCGACGTGACGTCCGAACCGACCATCGACACGATGATGTCGAGATCGTGGATCATCAGGTCGAAGATCACGTCGATGTCGAGCGACCGGTCGGGGAACACGCCCAGCCGGTGCACCTCGATGAAGCGCGGCTCGGTCACGAGTGGCATCACCGTGGCCACCGCGGGGTTGTACCGCTCGGTCTGGCCGACGACGAGCGTCGCGCCTGACGCGCGAGCAGCGGCGATGAGCGCGTCGGCTTCGGCGAGCGTGCGGGCCATCGGCTTCTCGACCAGCACACCGGCGCCCTGCTCGAGAAACGGCAGCGCGATCTCGTGGTGCAGTTCCGTCGGCGCGGCGATGCTGACCGCATCGACCTTTCCAAGGACGTCCCGGTAATCGGTCAGTGGCTTCGTGCGGTTGGCCTGCGCGATCTCCAACGCACGATCGGCATTGATATCGACGACGGCCTCGAGACGCGCCCCCTCGAGATTCGCCAGGATCCTGGCGTGGTGCCGTCCAAGGTGGCCGACGCCGACGACCGCGACTCGAAGCGCGTCAGCCACGTTGCTGGCTCCGCGGCCGTCCCACGATGGTGATCCCAACCTCGTCGGCGGCCGTGAAGACGCGGTCGCCGTCGATGACGAGCGTGCGTTCGGCATCGACCGACAGCGCGGTCGCGCCCGCGGCCTGCATCACGCGCACGGTTGCAACGCCAATCACGGGAACGTCGAAACGCATGTCCTGGTCCGGTTTCGCCACTTTCACGATTCTCACGCCATGCCCCGCCAGCGCCCCCGCCCGGATGATGGCTTCGTCGGTGCCTTCCATCGCTTCGACAGCCACGACCGCCTTGTCCTTCACCGCGATCGTCTGGCCGATGTCGAGCCCGGCGATCGCGTCGGCCATGCGGTAGCCGAACTCGAAGTCGGCGAGTTCGTGCTCGTCCGGCGCCCGTCTGGTGAGGAGTCCCTCACGAGCCATGAGCGGCCTCAGGAACGCGGTCGAGTCCAGCAATTCGATCCCTTCCCCGCGCATGACGTCGGCCACCGCCGAGATCAGCGCGTCGGTGTTCTTCGACCGGAGCCGGGTCAGGACCGACAGGAGCGTGAGGTCGGGGATGACGCCGCCGAAGATCTGGACGTGCTTGACCTGCCCGGCCATCACGGCCTGTGTGGCCCCGGCGGCCTTCAGAATCTTGATACACTTTCCGAGGTGCCCGAGCGAGACGACGTGGTACTCCGCGTGTGCCTCGCGGGCTGCCTGTTCCAGTTCCGCCGACGCCTCTTCCTTGACCGCCACGAGCGTGACGTCGTGACCGAGACTGCGTGCGCCCTGGAGCGCGAGAAACGGGAAGCTGCCGTTCCCGGCGATGATGCCGATGCGTGCCATTGCGGTCAGTGGACCTGTCCTGAGCGGAGTCGAAGGACCTGTCCTGAGCGAAGTCGAAGGACCAGACGGACGGCGCCAGCGTCTAAAGATGCGGCCAATTGTGGGGGCACGATCGTTCAGTGTATCAATCTTCTCGGTGTGAATCTTCTGGAGTACGAATGCAGCGCGCTTTCCTGAGAGCCCTGATGCTGGCCGCCGCGGTGGCGGTCGCCGGGTGTGACAATGACGTCGAAGACCGCTCCCCGACCGAACCACCGCCGACCGTGACCGAGACGTTCGAGGGGACGATCACCCCGAACGGCGCGATGACCCACACGTTCAACGTGAGCGTGGGGGGCACGGTCACGGCGACGCTGCTCCAGTCGACACCAGACCCGGGAACCGTCCTCGGCTTCGCCATCGGGACCTGGAACCCGACCACGTCCACCTGCCAGACGGTGATCTCGAACGACAACGCCGCTCAGGGCACGATTCTGACCGGCGCCGCGTCCCGCAACGGAACGCTCTGCGCCAGGATCTACGACACGGGCCGGCTAACGGCGGCGGTGAGTTACACCATCTCCGTGACGCACCCGTAGGGCCGGCGTTCGTTAGTGTCAATGCTGCCTTGCTGGCGGGTGTCAATGCTGAATGCTAAATGCTGTGAAAATACCGGATCAGCCATTCAGCATTCAGCATTCGCCATTCGTCATTGACACGCGTCAGTCTTCCAAATCGTCCTCGACCCGCCGACTGGGTCTCCGCAGCCCTACTCCCCGCTTCGACGACCGAATGAACTCGACGAGGTACTGGACTTCCGGGCAATCGAGCTTCGCGTCGTGCTCGATCTGCGCGAGCGCGCGGCTCGTGTTCGCGTGCAGGAGGATCTTGTAGGCCCGCGTCAGCTTGTCGATCGACTCCTCCGAGAACTTGCGGCGGACCAGGCCGATCGTGTTGAGGCCGTAGATGCGGGCGCGGTTGCCGACGGTCTTGGCAAACGGCAGTGCGTCCTTGGTGACGACCGAATAGCCGCCGATGAAGGCGTACTTGCCGACGCGGCAGAACTGGTGCACGCCCGAGAAGGCCCCCACGTTGGCGTAATCGTCGACCTCCACGTGGCCGGCGAGCGTGGCGGCGTTGCCGAAGATGGTGTGACTCCCCACGTGGCAGTCGTGCGCGATGTGGGTGTAGGCCATCAGCAGGTTGTGATCGCCGACGCTGGTCACGCCGCCGCCGCCGGCCGTTCCGCGATGGATCGTCACGAACTCGCGGATCACGTTGCGGTTGCCGATGACGACGCGTGTCCGCTCGCCGCCGAACTTCAGGTCCTGCGGGATCAGGCCGATAGAGGCCATCGGAAAGATCTCGTTCTCGTCCCCGATCTCGGTGAACCCGCCGATGACCGCCGACGCGCCGATGCGGCAGTTGCGGCCGATCTTCACGTGCTCGCCGATGACGGCGTGCGGCTCGACCCGCGTGCCCGCGCCGATCCGCGCGGCCGGGTGAACGACCGCCGTGGGATCGATCATCGGACGGTCCGCGATCGCGTCGGCGCCGCCGATCAGTCCCATCACCAGCTCCGCCTCGGCGACGAGCGTGTCGTCGATGTAGGCGGCGGCGTTGGCGCGCGCGATCTGCGCGCGGCGCTGCCCCAGCGTCACCTCGAGCCGGAGACGGTCCCCCGGGACGACCGATTTGCGGAATTTGGCGTTGTCGACGCCGCGCAGGAACACCCGGTCGCCCGACGCCCCCTCGCTGCCGTGCATCAGCAGCAGGGTCGCCACCTGGGCGAGGGTCTCGATCATGAGGACGCCGGGCATGAGCGGCGTTCCAGGAAAGTGTCCCTGGAAGAACTCTTCGCTGACGGAGACGTTCTTGACCGCCACCATCCGCTTGCCCGGCTCGTGTTCCGTCACCGCGTCGACGAGCGGTGACGGATACCGGTAGCAGAGACGCTCGAGCGTCTCCGGAATGTTGATCGCCACTACTTCTTCGGGGTGGTCTTCGCCGCAGCGTCGAAGCGCTTGATGACTTCCTGCGAAAGGTCGATGCCGGAGTAGCCCCAGATG
>DASWVN010000234.1:0-9604 GCA_036401215.1 Vicinamibacterales bacterium
CGGGGTCCGGAGTCCGGGGTCCGGGGTCCGGGATCCGGCGTGCGGGGTGCGGGGTGCGGGGTGCGGGGTGCGGGGTGCGGGAACCTAGCGCACCGCGGACCGCGCACCGCACACCGCAGTCAGCGGGCTACCACCGGCTGCGGCTTGCCTTCGCCTCCCGGGCCGTAGAGCATCCGGTAGTCTTCGGCGGTGCCGAGGATCCGCTTCACGTAGTTCTGCGTTTCGGGGAACGGGATGTCGTCGATGAACTCGTCTTCGTCCATCCCGGGCCGCTCCTGCTTCCAGCGCTCGATCCGATTCTCGCCCGCGTTGTAACTGGCCAGCGCGTAGTAGGTCCCGCCGAACCGTTTTGCGAGGCCGGCAAAGTAGGTCATGCCGATCTTGAGATTCTGTTCGGGATTCGTGAGCGTCGCGTTGCTGAAATTGCGGACCCCGATCTGCCGCGCGATGCGGCGCCCGGTGGACGGCAGGATCTGCATGAGCCCCCACGCGTTGGCGGCCGAACGGATCTTCGGATCGAATGTGGATTCCTGCGCGATCAGCGCCGCCATCAGATACGGATCGAGTCCGCGTGCTTTCGCCTCACGCTGGATCGACGGCCAGTACGTGAGCGGAAAGATCACCTGCATGATCTCGGTCGGCAGCCCGTCACCGCTCACCGACATGAACTGCGGGTACGCGCGGCGCATGAGCGTGATGGCGGGCCGCAGCTCCCCCTTCTTGTGGTGCGCCCATGCGATCGTCGCCTCGATCACCGGCGAGTTGCCCGCCATCCGCTGCGCGAACCGCAACTCCCGAATCGCATCGTCATACAAACCGATGGAGAGCAGGAGTCGAATGGTCGATTCGTTCGCCAGCGCCGGAGGCGGCGCCGGTTCCGTGTCGGCAGCGTGGACGATGATCGGTCCCTGTGGGAGCGCCTTGGCGCGGCGGAGGTGTTCCGCCGCGAGCCGGCCGTAATACGAGTTGGCGTAGTCGGTGTAGACCAACCGCATGCGGGCGACGCCCTCCGCTGACCGTCCTTTGCCGGCGTGCGCCTTGCCGGTCCAGTACAGCCAGGACGGCCGGTAGTTGGACCGAGGGAACGTCATGGCGGCGCTCTCGAAGACGCGGATCGCTTCGTCGTAGTCGCGCGCGCGGTAGGCGGCCCATCCATACTTCCAGGCCGCGCGTTCGGCCCGCTCGCCGTCCGGGAACTTCGCGTACAGTTCCTTGAACGTCTCGGCCGCCTTCGCGTCTTCGTCGACCAGGATGTAGTGCGTGCCGAGATTGTTGAGGGCCTCCTCCGTCCAGGAACTGTCGGGGAAATCGTTCGCCAGAGCGCGCGTGAGATCGATGTACAGCTGGTGCTGCTTCTGCTCGCGGACGGCGCTCAGGTAAAAGAACCGCGCCTCCGCGACGCGTGAGGCCTTGCGGGTGTAGGGCTCCAGCGCCTTGCGCGCGGCCGCGTAGTTGCCGAGGTAATAGTCCGACTCGGCGATCCGCAGCTCCACGAGTTCGCGGTCGTCGCCGCGCACGTGCGGCCGGATCTCCTGGAACGCCGCCCTGGCTTCCGCCCATCGACGCGCACCGAAGAACATCTGCGCGCGGCCGATGTCCGCATCGTAGCCGCGCCGCTTCCACTGGTCCTCGAGCGACTTCATCGAGGAGGCAGCGGTCGCGCCGGCGGTGGTCAGCGGATACTCGTAGAACAGCCGGACGTACGCCTCGGCCGCTTTCCCTCGATCACCGGCCGCCAGCGCCGTCCGTCCGAGCCGGGCGAGCACCTCGTCGGTGACCGCCACCTTGTCGGCAGCCAGCTTTTCGTAAATGGCCATCGCAGCGACGTGATCGGTTGCGGCTTCGGCCGCTTCACCTGCCGCCATCGCAACCGAAAACGCCAACGCGCCTGACAGCTCCGTCGCGAGCAGGTCCTCGAGAGTCTTACGCGCCTGCTCCGTCTGCAGTTGCCGCAGCTGTGAGAGGCCGCGATAGTACGTGGCGTAAGCGGCCAGCGGCGTCCTGACGAGTGCCGGACGCGATGCGAGTTCGGCAGCCCGCGCGTATTCCCCCTTGTCGAACGCCTTCACAGCCTCCACGAGCGGCTCGTATCGTTTACCACCCGCGGCGGCGCGCTCCCTGGCAGAGGGGACGAGCCAGAACCCGGACGGATCGTCCGGCAGGACGGGGTGCGCCGTGGGCGCCAGCTTGCGCTGGGGCACGCTGACGTCGGATCCGGGAAAGGGCACGAGGATGAGCGCCAGCAGCAGCGCTGCGGCGCCTGGAGTTGCAACGTGGTGCACGGGCCTTATCGACTGCGATCAGCCAAGCAGCGATGGATCGCCGCCGGCGAGGGTTTGGACCAGTTCCTGTTGGAAATACTGCGAACGGCCGGAAACCGTTGACGAGACGCGTTCCTCGTAGAGCCGGCGGGCACGCTCGATGTCGCCGGCCAGCCGTCGGCCGAGATCGCGCTGCGCGCGCCCCTCACGTACGGCCGCTTCGTTGTATAGCTTGATCTCCGACACCAGCAACCGGGCGTAGCGACGCGCCGACAGTTCCGCGTTGTCGCCCTGTGTCTCGGGAGCGACCGCCGGACCTGCACTCGTCGAGGTCGCGGCGGGCCCAAGCCGCTGATGTGCCTGCGCGGCGCGCCACGCCGTCAGGTACGCAAGCCGCGCGGACGCATACCGCGCGAGCAGTTCGATCGCATGGCTCCACGCATCGCTGGGCGGTGCGTCGTGCTCGACGTACAGCACCGCGACAGACGTGCCGTCGAGCACGAGAGGCGCGGCGATCGACCGGTCGCCGTTTTTCACGGCCCGGGCGGATGCCGCCGCTGCCTTCAACGCGTCGAGGCGCCCCTCGAGGCCATCGTTCCAGACAGTCCCCGCCTGCCACCGCTCGAACGCGGGGCCGACGAACAGGGCCGCGCGCGTGCCGGCGCTCGCCGCGCCGTTCACCGTCGCGGTCAGCACGCCGGAGATGCTCGATTCGGCATCGATCTGGCGGAAGAGATCGGAAGGGTCTGGACCGGAAGAGGCCGGGGTGGCAGCCTTGCGGGCTTCGATTTCTCTCTCAGTCGCGAGCCGGACGTTCACGAGGTCTGTGTCGTGCCGCTCGGCCAGGAGGGCCAGCTGCGCCTCCAGCTCAGCGTTGATATGGCTGCGAACGGCCTCGATCGCGTGTCTCAGCGACTGCTCGGTCATCTGCACGGATTATCAAGGCCGCCGCCTCGGCGAGTCAAGCCGCTAAAATCCCGCAAGTTCAACCCCGACAGAGGTTTGACTGGGCTTCGCAAGGCTCGTACAATGAGAGGTCGGTTCACGATCGATTTCTTTATGGGGGCGACCTAGATTCGACGGAGATACGGTTTCGCAGGATGCGTGCCGAGGACCATCAACCTCGACAAAAGATGGAACACCAAGTAACTGCGGACACGCAGCTCGCTCTCGCAGCTTAATAACCTGTGAGCGTCCGCCCCGGTCAGCCTGCGGGCCGGGGACCGGATGTCATTCAGCAGGCTGGTTGCCAACGGCTACCTCGGACGTTGGCAGCGAGATTTTTCGGGGCGGGTTCCCGACGGTTTTGCCGTCTCTCGACGCCGGGAACGACACTTCAGAGGCGGCTACGCATCGTAGATTCCTGCGGGGATGTATTTTCGGACGGGGGTGCGAATCCCCCCGCCTCCACCAAATCATCTTCTTCCTTCAACGACATTCCGGAATCCGTCAGAGACGAGCGCGCTTCGCGCGGGGTTCCAGTGGGTTCCAAGGGGTTCTCGTGGGTTCCAGAAGGTTCCAGCAGGTTCCGGGTTCATCGACGTACCCGGCCCGCGGAACCCGGAACCACCTGGAACCCGCTGGAACCTTCGAGAACCTGCTGGAACCCCCTGGAACCCCCGGCGAAGCGCGCCCTCCAATTGATCCCCACGCACGCCACAGGGGAACATAAGGAGATGCTCGTACGACGACTTGCGCTCTTCTTCGCCTTCATCCTCTTCGCCTCCCCAACGCTCGCACAGGACCTTCAGACCGCCGAACAGCAACTTGCGGCCGCGCTCGCGCAGAAGGACGCGGCAGCGATCGAACGCTTCCTTGCCCCGGAGTTTGTTCTGCGAGGGTCTCCCAACGTGCCGCGCGAGACCTGGATCAAGAACGCGATCACGCTCTGCTGGGGAGATACGTTCGACATCTCCGACCTCACGATCGTCCAGCAGACGGATGACACCGCGATCGTGTCGCTGTTGATGACCACATATCGCGATCCGATGACGTGCAATCCGGCGACGATCCGCAGCCTCCTCACCGACGTGTGGACGCGGATCGACGGAACGTGGCGTCTCGCGCTACGGCATTCCGGACCGGCCGGACAGGGCATCGCCGGGCAATTCGCCAAGACCGCGCCCCCGCCGCCGCGCTGGGAAAGATCGGCGGAACTGTCGATGGTCGCGACGGGCGGCAATTCCGATACGCAGACGGTTGGCGCGGGGATGGCGATCATCTGGCGTCCCGGTGTGTGGACCACGAGAAGCCGGGCCGCCTTCGTCCGGAGCGTGACCGGCGATCGGGTGACCGCCGAGTCGCTGGTCGCCGAGATCCGGCAGTCGCGCGCGCTGACGCGCCGGGCCGACATCTTCGGCCGCGCCGAATACCGCGTCGACCGCTTCGCCGGCATCAGCGACCGAATCACGGCCGAAGGAGGGTTCGGCTGGCTCCTGATTCAGCGTCCCGCGCATTCGGTCAAAGTCGATGGCGGCGGCGGTCTCACCCACGAGTCCAGACTCGCGGGCGACTCCCTGACGTTTGCGTCGGCGACGATCACCTCCCTCTACAAGTGGCAGATCTCGTCGACGACCACGCTGAACGAAGAGGCCACGATCTCGACCGACGTCACCCGGTTTCAGGGCTGGCGTCTGCAGAACGGACTGAATCTCGCGCACAACCTGACGCGGATTCTGGCCATCCGGATCTCGCACGAGCTGAAGCACGTCAACCGGCCGGTGCCGGGATTTCGCAAGACCGACACGGTCGTCTCGGCGGCCCTGGTCACGAAGTTCTGATGGACGCGGAGGGGCCCGCACGCAGGGCGCGGCTTCTGCCGCGCCGCATCACCACATGCCAGCGCCCTCTGTGTTTCCCCTGTGGCTTCTGTACAGGCGTCCGACGCCATAGAATTGTTACCTCGTGCCGATCTGCTCCCCGCGCATCGCGCTGTCTGCGCTCCTCGCCGCCGCATTGACGGCGCTCGTGACGGTGCAGGCGTCGCAGCCTCCCGCGCCCTACACGGTGGTCTCGCGTGAAGGCCGGCAGCCGCTGCCCGTCCGTGTCGTCAACGGACAGGAGATGTTCGCGCTCGACGACCTGGCGCGCCTGTTCAACCTGGCGGTGAAGGAGGACACCATCGCCGGCGGCCTGACCGTGAGTGTCCGCGGACAGACGATCCTGTTGTCGGCCAACCAGGAGATCGTCTCGGTGGGGGGACGTTTGGTGTCGCTCCCGGCCCCGCCGGCCCGGGATGGACGCGCGTGGTTCGTGCCGGTCGACTTCGTTCCACGGGCGCTCGCGCCGATCGCGGAAACCGCGATCGAGCTGCGCAAGCCGTCGCGCCTCGTCCTGGTCGGCGATATCCGCATGCCGCGCGTGACGGGGCGAATCGAGGGGCTTGGCTCCCTCGCGCGCGTGACGCTCGACGTCGCCCCGGCAACGCCGCACACCGTGACGCAGGATGGCGCCCGGCTGGTGATCCGTTTCGAGGCCGACGCGCTCGATGCGACGCTGCCCGCGACGCCCGCTCCTGAACTGATCGAGTCGGTGCGAGTCGAGGGAAATTCCGCCGTCGCGATCGATCTCGGTCCGCGGTTCGCGTCCTACAAGGCGTCGGACGTGCCGGGGACGCGCGGCGACGTGCGGATCGTGATCGAGGTGATCGCGAAGACCACCGACACCCCGGCGCCGCCGCCGCCGGCCACCGAGCCGCTCCCGCCTCTGGACCTCGTGTCGCCAGGTGGACTGAGGACCGTAGTGATCGATCCGGGCCATGGCGGATCGGACGAAGGCTCGCGCGGCGCCGAGGGAACGCTCGAGAAGAACGTGACGATCTCGGTCGCGCGGCGATTGAAGGCGGCGCTCGAGGCACGCCTCGGCGTCCGGGTCATCCTCACCCGCGAGGGAGACAACGCGGTGGGCCTCGACGAACGGGCCGCCGTCGCCAACAACAACAAGGCGGACCTGTTCGTGAGCCTGCACGTGAATGCGTCGGTCCGTCCGGCGGCGATCGGGGCGGAGGTGTTCTACCTGAGCCTCGGCGAGTACGGCGACGAGGCGCAGCGGGCCGCGTCCGCGTCCGGCGAATCGCTGCCCGTGTTCGGCGGCGGATCGCGCAGCATTGAAGTGGTGCCCTGGCGGATGGCACAGGCGCGGCACATCGAGCGCTCGGCCGTATTCGCCGAACGGGTCGAAGCGGCGCTGCGGACGCGCGTGCCCATGAGTCCGCGTTCGCTGATGCAGGCGCCGCTGCGCGTGCTCGTCGGCGCCAACATGCCGGCCGTGCTCGTCGAGATGGGCTTCATCACGAATCCCCAACAGGAGAAGCAGCTTGCCGGTGACGCCTACCAGAACGACGTCGTGCAGGCTCTGATGGAGGCGATCCTCCGCTTCCGCGACGAGGCGATGCGATGACCAGACGCACCATGCTTCTCGGCGCGGGCCTGATCGTCGCCGGGGCGGCCATCTGGTGGCTGCTGTTCGTCGGCGCGCCGCGATGGTTCCGCACGCCCCCCTCGACGCCCGGCGGTCAAGCCTCGGCTCCTTCAGGAGAGGAGGCACAGCGAAAGATCACGGCGACGCTGTTCTTCATCTCCGAGGACGGCATGGCGCTCGTGCCGTCGCAGCAGGAGGTGAACTTCGCCGAGCCGGTGGTCGAACAGGCGCGGCAGATCATCGAAGCGCAGATCGCTCCGCCGGCCCCGCCGCTGGCCTCGGCGATCCCGGCCGAGACGAAGCTGCGCGCGATCTTCCTGAGCGAACGGGGCGACCTGTTCGTGGATTTCAGTCCCGAGATCTCGACCAGCCACACCGGTGGCTCGCTCGACGAACTCTTCACGGTCTACGCGATCGTCAACGCCGCCACCGTCAACCTGCCGGCGATCCTGCGCGTGCAGATCCTGATCGACGGCAAGGAAGCCGATACGCTCGCCGGCCACGTCGATCTCCGCAATCCTCTTTCAAAGAATCTCACATGGGTGAAATCGGACAATCCATCATGACGACCCGCATTGACGGCCGCACGCCGTCGCAGCTCCGCCCGATACGGATCACGCCCTCATTCACGATGCACGCGGAAGGATCCGTGCTGATCGAAGCGGGCAACACGCGTGTCATCTGCACCGCCAGCATCGAGGACCGCGTCCCGCCGTTCCTGCGGAACACCGGCAAGGGCTGGGTCACGGCCGAGTACGGGATGCTCCCGCGCGCGACCTCCACGCGCGTCCAGCGCGAGTCGAGCGCCGGCAAGGTAGGCGGACGGACGCAGGAGATCCAGCGCCTGATCGGCCGGTCGCTGCGGTCGGTCACACGCCTTCCCGATCTCGGCGAGCGGACCATCTGGATCGATTGCGACGTCATCCAGGCCGATGGCGGCACGCGCACCGCATCGATCACCGGCGGGTTCGTCGCCCTCGTGCTCGCGCTCAAGCACATGCGGTCGAAGGGGATGCTCCGCACCCTGCCCGTCAGCGACTACGTGGCGGCCATCAGCGTCGGCGTCGTGAATGGCACGCCGATGCTCGACCTCGCCTACGAAGAGGATTCCACCGCCGACGTCGACATGAACGTGGTCAAGACCGGTGAGGGACAGTTCATCGAAGTGCAGGGGACGGCCGAGGGACTGCCGTTCGAGCGCCACGTGCTCGATTCGCTCCTCAGCCTCGCCGATGCCGGCGTGCAGGAACTGGTCGCCATCCAGCGCTCGGTCATCGGCGACCTCCGGTGAAGCTGCTCGTCGCGACGACGAACCCGGGCAAGCTGCGGGAGATTGCCGGCATGCTCGAGGGACTTCCGATCGAACTGATCAGCCTCGCACAGCTGCCGCCGATCGACGAACCGGACGAGACCGGCGCCACCTTCGCGGAGAACGCGCGGCTCAAGGCGCTCTACTACCACCGGGCAACGAAGCTTCCGAGCATTGCCGACGACTCCGGCCTCGAGATCGAGGCGCTCGACGGCGCGCCCGGCATCCACTCGGCGCGCTGGGAAGGCACGGACTACGCGGTCAAGTTCCAGAAGATCTACGAACTGCTCGACGCGAAGCGCGCGCGAAGAAGTCCCGCGCGCTTCGTCTGCCACGTGGCCCTCGCCGACGACGACCGGATCGTGTTCGAAGCCGAGGGCGTGATCGAAGGGCGGATTGCGGATCAGCCCGCAGGAGACAAGGGCTTCGGCTACGATCCCATCTTCTACTACCCTCCCCTGGAACGAACGACCGCCGAACTGGACCGCGACCTGAAGGCAACGGTCAGCCATCGAGGCAAGGCGTTCAGCCAGCTGCGAACGTACCTGATGAGCCAGCTTCGATAGCCACAGCGCAGCCCAGAATCGAGCGACAGCCACAGCCCAAAGTTTCAGCGACAGCCACAGCCCAAAGTCGAACGACAGCCACATGCCGCGGACACGAGGCCGACGGCCTCTGGCACGAACAACACGAAGAACACCAGGGACACGAAGAAGAACACAACGCGTTGGGTTTGATCGGGGTGACGCCACCGGCCTTCCCCATGACCGATTCGTCTCGGCGACAGCCACTGCCGCCGACACGAAGCCGACGGCTTCGGCCACGAACAACACGAAGAACACCAGGGACACGAAGAAGAACACAAGGCTTTACGTTTTGATCGGGGTAAGGCGGGCGACCGTGCCCGAGCCGCACGGAGCAGCAATCCGGTGGGCGGGGATCGGGAAAAGAAAACCGTAGGCCTTCTTTGTGTTCGTCGTGTTCTTCGTGGTCTTCGTGCCAGAAGCCGTCGGCTTCGTTTCAGCCGCAAGCGTGAGGCGTGCGAGTGAGGAACGATGCGTCGGGCAAGGCAGCCGTCGGAGAAGAGCGCGACGCATCGAGTCTGATCGGGGTAAGGCGGGCGACCGTGGCCGAGCCGCCGGAGCAGCAATCCGGTAGGCGGGGATCAGGAAAAGAAAACCGTAGGCCTTCTTTGTGTTCGTCGTGTTCTTCGTGCCTTCGTGCCAGACGCCGTCGGCTTCGTTTCAGCCGCAAGCGTGAGGCATGCGAGTGAGGAACGATGCGTCGTGCAAGGCAGCCGTCGGAGAAGAACGCGACATCTCGAGTTTGATCGGGGTAAGGCGGCCGACCGCGCCCACGCCGCACGGATCAGCAAGCCGGTGGACGGTGATCAAGAAAAGACAACTGTAGGCCTTCTTTGTGTTCGTCGTGTTCTTCGTGGCCTTCGTGCCGGACGCCGTCGGCTTCGTTTCAGCCGCAAGCGTGAGGCATGCGAGTGAGGAACGATGCGTCGAGCAAAGCAGCCGTCGGAGAAGAGCGCGACGGATCGAGTCTGATCGGGGTAAGGCGGGCGACCGTGGCCGAGCCGCACGGAGCAGCAATCCGGTAGGCGGGG
>DASWVN010000235.1:0-66411 GCA_036401215.1 Vicinamibacterales bacterium
GGCAGCGTGGCCGCGGAGGCCGAGGCGGCAGGGGCGGCGGACGCGAAGGACGTCCGCTCCTTCCGTTCGATTGCAGGAATCTTGAAACCGACAACGTGTCGTGGAAGATCCCGCTGCCCGCCTACAGCGGATCCACGCCGATCATCTGGGGAGACACGATCTTCCTGAACGTCGCCACCGCGGCCAACACCGGCGAACTCGAGTTGTGGGCGATCGACCGGCGCACGCAGAAGGTGTCGTGGAAGCGTCCGCTCGCCGACACGAACCACATGGAGCGCAAGCAGAACATGTCGTCTCCCTCACCGGTGACCGACGGCAAGCGCGTGTGGGTCATGACGGGCGTCGGCGCGCTCAAGGCCTTCGATTTTTCGGGCAAGGAACTCTGGTCGCGCAACATCCAGGAGGACTACGGGAAGTTCGGCCTGAACTGGGGCTACGCCTCGTCGCCGCTGCTCAAGAACGGCGCGCTGTACGTGCAGGTGCTCCACGGGATGAAAACGGACGACCCCTCCTACGTCCTCAAGATCGATGGGAACACCGGCAAGACGATCTGGCACGTGGAGCGTCCGACGCCGGCGCTGCACGAATCCCCCGATTCGTACACGACACCGGCGTGGACCGAAGCCGGCGGTCGTCCGGAACTGATCATCACCGGCGGAGACGTCGTCTCCGGTCACGATCCGGAAACCGGCGCGGAGTATTGGCGCGCCGACGTGCTCAATCCCCAGCGCGGACGCGCCTACCGCATCGTCGCTTCTCCCACGGTGGTGGGCGATCTGATCATCGCGCCCACACGGGTCAACCCGATGGTGGCGATTCGCCCCGGCGGCAAGGGAGACGTTTCGGAGAGCCACGTGGCGTGGACCTTCGCGCAAGGCCCTGACGTGCCCACCCCGGTCAGCGACGGCAAGCTCCTCTACGTCGTGCGCGACACCGGCGTCGCGTTCGCACTCGACGTGAAGACCGGCGAGACGGTGTACGGACCCGAACGGCTGCCGTCGGGCACCTACAGCGCGTCGCCGATCCTCGCCGACGGCAAGATCTACGTGACGACGGAAGAAGAAGGGATCACGACCGTCTATCGCGCCGGTCCGAAGTTCGAGATCCTCTCGTCGAACAAGCTTGCGGAAGACTGCTCGCCGTACTGCCTGAGCACGGTGGCGGTTTCCGACGGCCAGCTGTTCATCCGGACGGCGTCCTTCCTCTGGGCCATCGGCGAGCGGAAAGCGAATTAACCCCGGTTGGGCCAGGGCACCGCCCCTGGCCCAATCTTCACGACACCATACCTCGCACGGCCCACGCCCGAGCGCGCAGGGTGAACGGCGCGTCACCGCCACCCGCCAGTCGCGCGCGCAGCTTTTCCTCCAGCCGCATCCGTTCGGCGTCCGGCAGCATGCGCACGTACGCACCGGCCGGCCCCTGTCCGCCAAGGAATGGCGTCCAGTAATCGCTGAACGACGCGAACGCCTGTTCGACGACGAGCGGACGTTCCTCTATGTTGAGCAGTCCGCTCGCGCGCCACAGACTGCCCAGCTCCCCTTCCCTCGAGAGCGGCATGTGTCCCTCGTCGCGCGGCGCTGCCGCGGGATCCAGCGCGACGACGTCGTCCCAGAACGCGCGCAGCATCTCCATGCCGCCGCCGTAATCCCAGACCGCCGTCGCCACCGTTCCGCCCGGACGGGTGACTCGGGCCATCTCTCGCCCGGCCGCGGCCGGATCGCGAACGAAGTTGAGCACGAGAAGCGAGAGCGTGCGGTCGAACGATCCGCCGGGAAACGGCAGGGCGACGGCGGTCCCGACCAGGAAGCGGGCCGCATGCGGCCGGCTCGCGTGTCGGGCGTGCTGGACGTACGCGATGGACGGATCGATCCCGATCACTCGTGCCGAAGGCGCCAGCTGCGCCGCCGTCGATGCAAGCGCCCCCGTGCCGGATCCGACATCGAGGATCGTTTCGTTCGCACGAACGCCGGTCCAGTCGACGAAGGATGCCGCGAGCCGTCGGCTCCAACGGCCCATGAAGCGTTCGTACGCGGCGCTCTCGGCGAAAAAATCGTGTTCCGGCACCGTTGCCCTCCCATGCCAGCCCAGTCGCCTGAGAATTCGGCGGCCGGACGGGATACAGTAACCCGACGGACCATGACGCGCCCACGGCTCTACCGCGAAGCGATCGTGATGCTCATCGCGCTGCTGCTGATCCTGCCCCTCGAGGCGCAGCGACGGCGGTTCGGGTTCGGCCCGGTCCTCCCGCGTGCGACGGGGGTGGAATACGACGGCCGGTTCACGATCGTGCGCCTCTGGTATCCGCACTATGGCGGGTGGTCGTACGACTACCCCGATATGGAACAGAACCTCACGCTCATCCTCAAGGAGCTGACCGGCATCCGCGTCCGGCCCGACGCGAGCCTGATCCTGCGCATGGACGATCCGGAGCTGATGAAATATCCGATCGCCTACCTCTCGGAGCCTGGCTACTGGTATCCGAGCGACAGCGAAGCCGAAGGGCTGCGGACGTATCTCGCCAAGGGCGGATTCCTCATCGTCGACGACTTTCACTTCGTGGAGGAGTGGCGGGTGTTCGAGGCGGCGATGCGGAAGGTGCTGCCGCAGGGGCGCATCGAGCGGCTCCAGCTGCCGAATCCAGTGTTCAATTCGTTCTTCGCGATCGATTCGCTCGAGGTGCCCTACCCCGGCCGCCTCGGCGAACGTGGTCTCATGGGGGAGTTCTACGGGATCTACGAGGACAACGATCCCGCCAACCGCCTCGTCGTCGTCATCAACTACAACATGGACATCGGCGACTACATGGAGCACTCCGGCCGCGGTTTCTACGCGGTCGATCCCACGAACGAAGCGTTCAAGTTCGGGGTCAATTACTTCATCTACGGGCTGACGCACTAGCGCGGTGCGCGGTGCGCGGTCCGGGGGTGCGACGTGCGACGTGCGACGTGCGACGTGCGACGTGCTGGTGCTGGTGCTGGTGCGAGGTGCTACCTGCGGGAACTCAGTGCAGGGTCCGGGCGAACAGCTCGAACGATGCCCAGGCGGACACTGGGCGGCGGGACTTGATGGACGAGACTTGCGCCGACTGGAGCGCCGCCGCGGGCGCAAGGCCTTCGAGCAGGCGCGCGTGGAACGTCGTCATCAGCTCGGACGTGTCGAGGTCTTCCACCTTCCACCGTGCTCCGATGACTGCGCCCGCGCCGAGCGACAGGAATGCCCGCGCGAGCGACTCGGTGGCGCCCGCCAAATGGGTCTGGCCGGACGCGGTTTCGCACGCGGAGAGCACGATGAGCGCACCGCGTTTGATCCCGACGCCCTGAAGGTCGGCAACGGTCAGCTCTCCGGTGTCCACAGCGGTCGCCGAGAGCAGGAGCCGGGACAGCTCGGGGAACTCGTTGTTGGCGATCGCGTGCCCCGCGAAGTGGAACACGTCTGCTGAAGGCAAGCCATCGACGAGACCAGCCTTCGTGGCTTGCGCACCAACGAGCAGCGTCGATCGTCGATAACGTGACGCCACGATCCCGGCCTCCCTCGCCGCGAACGGGAGAGAACGCAGACCAGGCCACCGCGCGGAATCAATGACCGGGTTGCCAACGGCGAGCAACTGGAGATCGTCTTCGAGTTCCACACTGGAACGGCCGCTCCCCGCGGCGAGTTCTCCAGCCGATGGCACGAGGATCACGGCCGTATCCTCCACGAGGTAGCGGCCGTTTTTGTCGCGTAGAGCGGCGAACGGCACGTCGGCCAGCACTGCGTCCGGTACGATCAGGACCTCGCGTGATCCACTCGTCAAAGCGAGTGGCGCAATCAAACCGTCGTACAACGCTCTGAGCGACTCGTCGAGCAACGCGAGCGATCCGCGCCCATCGATCGATCTCGCAATGCGGGACCCGTGCAGTCGCACCGTCGCGGCGTCGATGTCGAGCCGGCGATGGACCACCGAGTCACGCTGTATGACCCACGCATGCACGTCGTCGTTCAGGACCGTGTAGTGGAGCATCGCCTGGTGCTGATCGAGCTGACGGCGAAGTCGAACGAGCGACAGCTCGCCGGTGACGCCGGCGATCGACCGTCCTCGATCGGTCCACACCAGCGCATCCTCGATCCGATTCCGCGACAGCTCGAGCGCCGCCAGCTTGCGATACAGGTCCCAGCCCTCGTCGCTGTAGGAGATCCGCTGGCGCGCCGTGCGGACCCGATCGACGCGCGCCTCGAATCGCCTGATACCCTCGAGGTAGCTTCGAGCGGCTCCATCGTCGTCGCCGGCCTGGAGCAGCGCGGTTCCTTTGAGCAACTCCAATCGGGGTAGCTCCGCCGGCTCGAGCAGCGCAAACGCGTCGATGGCCATCTCTAATTGCTCGATGGCGCGCGCCGGCTCCCGCTCCATCAACAGCTCGGCTTTAGTCGCGGCTATCCGCGCCTGCTGGTAAACGCGAGGCTGGCCCTCCTCGAGCGCCGGCAACATCGCTTCAGCCCCATCGAGCGTTTCCTCCGCCTCCCGGAATCGTCCAAGCCGGCTCAGAACGGCCGCGTAGTTGATCGACGCCTCGATCACGCCGACAGGTCCGATCCTGTCCCGTGCCACCGACAGGGCCTTGCGTTGATAGTGCAGGGCGGCGAAGTCGAGTCCCTCTCGTCGCGCGAACAGGGTGGCGTTGTAGTACAGCAGGTAACGTCGTGTCGGGTCGCCGACCGCGTTCACGTACTGCAGCGCCTTCGATAGTGATCGCCAGCCGTGGGACGAATCTCCCAGGATGCGTTCAGTGTCGGCGACCGCGTTCATGACATTCGAAACGTTCCCGGTCTCGCCGAGCCGCTCGAACAGCGCGACGGCTTCGCCGTACAGCACGAGCGCGTTGGACGCGTCAGCCTGCTGAACCGTCGCAACACCTTTCAACCAGATGACTCTCGCGCGTATCGCGATGTAGCTCCTCGCCGCAGCGACACGGTCCACTTCGTCCTGGAGGGAGACCGCCCGAATCAACTCACGCCGGTGAGTGAGTACCCTGGCAATCGCATGTTGCGCTGAAAGCCAGAAGGGGTTTCCGGCGGCCCGCAGCAAGTCTCGAGCTTCGGTGAAGGCGGCGAGCGCCTCGTCGCGGCGGTCGGCTTCGTACAACATGCGGCCGCGCTCGAGAAGTGTGTGACCGCGGACCATCGCGAGTTCCGCCGCGGATCGATCTCGAAGAATCGCTGCGGTGTCGACGAGCAGACGATCCCCGGACACGCTCGCCAGCGACGCACCGACACGATCGAGCAGCGCGAGCGCGGCGGATGCGCGGGCGCGATCCCCCACGGCCGTCGATTGCGCCCACTCGCCTGCCAGCGATTCGCCGTACTCACGCGCCTCTTGAGGACAGGTCGCCGCCCGATCGGCGAGATGCTCGGGCGATCTCGTTGCGAGTTCGAGACACGACTCGTCGAGTGTTGCGGACCGCAGCGCATCCGATCGGACCCGCGCTTCCTCGGCCCAGTGCGACGACGAGTCGAGGCTGATGTACTCGTCCCACGCGCTCGCGGCCTCGACCGTGAATCCACTGCGTTCCAGTGCGAGCGCCTTGTTGAATCGTGCTTCGGGAAGTTTCGGATCGATCGCAATGGCACGTTCGGACGCCTCGATTGCTCGTGCGAGATCCTCAACGGTTCCCGTCCCTGTTGCTGAGCGTTCGAGGTGGGCGGCGGCAAGGTCGCTGAGCAGCCTCGCGTCGGTGGTCAGGACCACCGCATCATTCAGATCCCGGATGGCGTCGTCGTAACCGCCCAGCAGCAGTTGGGCGACGCCGAAGGCCCAGAGATTCTGAGAATTCGGATCCGCCTCAACTCGCTTCTGCAGCGCGCCGGCCGAGGCGAGGAGCGAAAGATTCGCCGGCTCCTCGGCGATCGCTCGTCTCGGCGTCCCGCGCGGTGCGTACGAGAACCCTCTCGAAAGGCGCCCCTCGACGACGCGCCGGGGGCCGACGGCGTCGATCAGCGAACAGACAGGATCGCCGTTGATCCAGACGAGACCGATCGCCCCGATGACGACGACAGACGTCGACGCGAGGGCCGCGACAACGAGCCTTCGCCGTCTCGAGGTGATCGGCGACATCGGGTGCGGAATGTATGGCTTGCCGGCGCCTTCGTTTAGGGCTCGCCATCCAGCGGCAGGGGCGGACACAGGTCCCCTGGCGTGAACATGGTGACATCGGGCGACATCGCTCCCTCGCGGACCTGCCCTCCGTACACATCAAAGACAGGGACGACGATGTCTGGACAATCCGGCGGCTCGCCTCCTCCGGCATCCACGAACTGGAACAGGCTGGCGTAGTGCTCTGCCCTGTAGCCCGGCGTCAGCCACGTCTGCTCGACACGGACGGTATGTCGGATCCACAGCGGCAGCCCCTGCCCCTTCGGCTTGAAACTGATCTCGCTGTTCCCGCGCTTGAGCACGAGAGGAGCTGCCGATCTACCCGCCAGGTTCAAGACGTCGGTGAGCGCCTTCCTCTGCTCGGTTTTCCCCGCGAACACCCAATGCCCTTCCCGTGCGGCCGCGTTGGTCGGAGGCATCACGGAGAGTTCGCCATCCGTGAATCGAAACGACGCGGAGGCGTACGCCGGGTCGGTCGCATTCGATCTCGCCTTCGCGCGTTCCGGAAGCCAGACCTGATCGTTCCACAGGAACGGGTCATTCCGATCTTCAGGCCCCCACGGCGCCTCGATCGCGCTCCAGTTCGTACGGCGCGGCTCGATGATGCCGTTCCCCGGCATATTGCCGAATTCGAACGCGCCTTCGAGATCCCAAAATAGATACGGGCCTTCTGTCTGCGGCTCGTTTCCCTGGCCGTAGCTCACGTCCACGAACTCCGGCATCGTGATCAGCTTCATGTGATGCGGAGGACATTTGCTGCTGCATCTGCACTCGTCCCTCAACGCGAGGAGCGTGACCGTCGACGCCTGGGTCCCGGGATCCTTTCCAAACAGCCAGCCGAATCCTCCCTGCACCGTGAGCGTCCACTTGAATTCGCCGGCCAGGGCCGCTTGCTCGTCGGATCCGGGCGCCCTGCCCACTCCGAGGATCTCCTGCCGTCCACCCAGAAAGCCCGCCGCCGCACCGACTACACCCGCGACACCGGCAGTCAAGAGCTGCCGTCTTCCGATCGAGTTGCCGTCGCTCACAGACCCTCCTCGCCCTTTGGAAGCCCCCGAAAGTTACGTCCTGTTCAGCTAGACGGACGCGGGCGCGATTCTGCCACGGTTGAGCTGTGATTGAAGAGGAAAAATTCGATCAGCGAAAGGACGGGACGATCAGCAACTGGCGTTGCCGGCGTGCCTCCTCGGCCCATGCAGAGTCGGCATCGAGCGCGAGATAGGCATCCCACGCCGCGATCGCTTCGTCGCGACGACCGAGGGCGGCGAGCAGCAGGGCGCGATTGAACTGGACCTCAGGCAGGTGCGAATCGAGCGCCAGGGCACGATCGAGCGAGGCCAGCGCCGCGTCCGCATCCTCGGTCCGCCCCTCCTGAAGGAACCGCGACAGACGCGCGGCGCCGAGATCGGCGTGATGCGCGGCGGTGTCGGGAGCGTCAGCGACGACGGCCTGGAGGGTCCGCACGCTGTCGGCTTCGTTGCCGAGCAGGAGTTGCGCGACGCCGAGCGCGTGACGTTCGTCGACGGAAGAGCCTGCCGTCGTACGTTCGCGCAGCTCCGCTTCCGCCGCGCGAAGCGTCAGGTGATCGGTGCTGCCGCCGCGAAGCGTCGAGCGCAGCGGACCGTAGTGGAACCCGCCTGTCGGCCGGACGATCGTTAGACGCTCGCCGCCGACGGCAGAGACGAGCGGTGCGAGTGGCGATCGCTGGACGTTCACGAACAGCAGGATCGCGGCAGCGGCCAGCAAGCCTCCCACCACGATCAGCGGGCCGGCCTTGCGCTGCACCGGCCGCGACTCGTCCGCCCGGGGATCGTCAACCGTGTCGGCGTCGAGATCGTCAGCCGTGTGCAGAAGCTCGGCGACGAGCATGCAGCAGTAGTCGCACGAGGCCAGATGCGCCTCGAGTCGTACCCGCTGGTCGCCGGTCACGTGGCCTTCCACGTACTTTGCGAGCACCTCGTCGGTGGTGCAGGCCGGCCCGGCACCGTGGGCGGAGTCCGTCATCTCTCCTGCTCCTTCACCCCACGCCGCTGTCTGGTCGTCATCATACAGACGGACCTCGCCCGTCGATTCCCTGCGTGGCGGTAACGATCGCGGGTCTCAACTCGGTGGCTGGATCCCCGATCAACGCTGCCACCTGTGCGGCGTTGACGCCCTGACGCTCGAGTTCGCGTCGAAGGACCTGCAGCACACTGGCGAGCCTTCGATACAAGCCCTTCTGATCGATCCCCAGTAGCTCCGCAATCCGCGCCACGGTGCACCCATCGCAGAAGCGCAGCTTGAGCACGAGACGATCCTGCGGTTCGAGCTGGCTCAGCGCCGCGTTCAGTGCGGCGTCGATCATCGTGCTGTTCGCGGGGCGGTCGAGCGCGTCGAGTAGGGCCTGCTCCCCGCTGAGATCCGCCAGTTCGCTGATCCCTTCATCGCTGGTCACCCGCCGCATCGCCCGCGGTTTCAGCTGCGACGCAATTTCCTCCAGCTCGGACCGCGCCACGCCGTGAGAGCGCTCGATCCGGCCGATCGCTTCGTCGAGGCTGACACCGTCGCGCGTCAGCAGCTGGTCCAGGAGGACCGCATGAGGACCGAGCCGCCGGGCGAACATGCACGGCCGCCACTTTCCCCACGCGGCGATGCGCTGGTCCAGGAAGTGCCGATTCACCACCGTGGTCAGGTAGGTCCGGAGGCTGCTCTCGTTCTTGAAGCGGCGGAGCACCTCGTAGTTCCGGTCCACCAGCTTCAGGCGAACGGTGGCCGCCAGTTCCTTCGCCTCATCGGACGAGAGACGGTGCCGTCGCGCAATCGAGCGGACGATCGCGTCGACGAGCGGCAGGTTGTCCAGAACGACCCGTTCGTAGTTCAAAATGGTACGCAGATTATCCAATCCCGGCTATTGAGACGCAACCGCGCAAAGCATTCCTGACCGGGCAACGCCGCAGACGGCTCCTCCGTCAAAGGGGGGCATGATCAAGCACCTCCTTCTGACGATCCCGCTGGCAGTCACCACACCATTCGTCACAACCGCGGCCGTCGTTCAGCCCCAGGTGGCTGACGACTGGTGCCGCAACGCGAACTCCGGCGGCGACCGCGCGCGGCATTTCGAAGTTCGCGAGTTCAGCGTGCCGGCCGCCGGGGCCACGCTCACCGTCGATGCCTCACCGAACGGCGGCATCAAGGTGGACGGCGAGGCCCGGGGCGACATCATGGGTCAGGCATGCGTCAACGCCACGGCCGCGAGTGAGGCGCAGGCGCGGGCGATCGCGCAGCGCGTCGAGATCGTCGCCACCGTGGACCGCGTCTCCGCAACCGGACCCGATCAGCAGCAGCTGGGCGAGCGAGAGCACTGGTCGGTGAGTTACCGGCTCACGGTTCCCACGAAGACGTCGATGTCGCTCATGACCCGCAACGGCGGGATCTCGATCTCCGACGTCGACGGCGAGATCAGCTTCCGCACCAGCAACGGCGGCGTGAAGCTGGCGCGCCTGGCCGGCACCGTCCGCGGCCGTACGACCAACGGCGGGGTCGACGTCGATCTCGACGGCACGACGTGGAACGGCCAGGGGCTCGACGTCGAGACGCAGAACGGCGGGGTGCGCATGTCGATCCCGTCCGACTACTCGGCGCAGCTCGAGACCGGCACGGTCAACGGCGGGCTGAACATCGAATTCCCCGTGGCGGTGCAGGGCCGCAGGACCCGGCAGATCCAGACACAGCTTGGGAGCGGAGGACCGCTGATCAAGGTCCGCACGTCGAACGGCGGCGTGAATATCCGGAAGAAGTGAAGACCTTCGGGCGGCATGGGGTGTGCTCTCCCGATCCGTCGGGAGGACACACTCATGGCTGACACGCTGAGCCCGCAAGTCGAAGACGTTCACGGTTCGGGTATCTATCCCGGCACCGGTCCGCGGCCGTCCGGTGATGTGCCGGTACGAACCCCCGCGCAGCTGGGGCATCCTGAAGTCCGCCGCTACCGGATTCCGGGCTCTCTCGGAGCGCTCGAAAAGACCTCGCACCTCATCGGCCGCGCGATGTTCGGCGGCTACTTCATCTATAACGGCATCAACCACTTCAAGAACCACGCGATGATGACGGAGTACGCGCGGAGCAAGGGGGTCCCTGCGCCGGGCGCCGCCGTCGCCATCTCGGGCGCCATGATCGTTGCCGGCGGGCTCAGCATGCTCACGGGCGCGTGGCCGAAGGTGGGCGCCGGGCTCATCTGGGGCTTCCTGGCCGGCGTGTCACCGCAGATGCACGCGTTCTGGAAGGAAACCGATCAGCAGGCGCAGATGTCCGAGATGGTCAACTTCACCAAGAACATGGCGCTCGCCGGCGCGACCTGCCTCGCCGCCGGACAGGCCGAACCGTGGCCGATGTCGCTGGGGCGCGTTCTGCGTGCGTAAACGCGGTATGTTGGGTTCATGGTCAGCACGACTCCGATCCGAACAGTGCCGCACTTCAGCGTAAGGGCCGCCGGCGGCGCGACCGTGGACTATGCCAGGGACGTCTGGCAGCGCAAGAACCTCGTCCTCATCGCGGTTCCGGAAGGAACCGACGAACGAGGGCTGGCAGACGCCTACGCGCCAGTCGCCGCGGACGACACCCGGCTGGTGGTGACGTCGGCGCCGGTGGATGGCGTCCCGGCTCCCGCGATCCTGATCGCGGATCAGTGGGGTGAGATCGCCCATTCCGAGACCGCGTCCACCGTCGGCGAGCTGCCAGATCCCGGCGAGGTGGGCTCCTGGGTCGAACACGTCCGGCACCGCTGCCCCGAGTGCGAAGGCGAGGCTCGCTGAACGAGCATGTCGAGAAACAGCGTTCGGCGCCGACTTAAGGGTGAACACGGCAATTGAGCCGTCGATTCCAGGAGACGACGATGAAGTACATGCTGATGATGAACGCGCCGCGAGGCACAGGGGACTGGGCGGTGATGAACTGGGCGCCGGAGGAGTTGAAGGCGCATATCCAGTTCATGAAGGACTTCAACCGCGAGCTGAGCGAATCTGGAGAGTTCGTCGGAGGTGAGGGGCTCGCCTCCCCGGCACAGGCTGTCGTGGTTCGCGCGGGCAGAAACGGCGAACCGGAGGTGACCGACGGTCCGTTCGCGGAGTCGAAGGAGTTCCTCGCCGGCTACTGGATCGTGGACGTCGAGACGCCGGGGCGCGCCTACCAGCTCGCGGCGCGCGCATCGGCTGCGCCCGGACCCGGGGGCAAACCGCTGAACATGCCCATCGAAGTCCGCGAGGTCATGAGCGCCCCTCCAATCGAGGTGTGATCGCCCGACTCGATGCGGCCGGCGAGAACCTGCTGCGCGATCTCACGCCGCAGGTTCTCGGCGCGACCGTCAGACGTTTCGGCGATTTCGCGGCATCAGAGGACGCGGTACAGGAGGCGCTGCTCGCGGCATCGCAGCAGTGGCCGCTGGAGGGCATCCCTGAAAATCCCCGCGCCTGGCTGATTCACGTGGCGGCCCGGCGCATGACCGACCACATCCGCGCCGAGATCGCCCGGCGTCGCCGCGAGGAGGTCGTCATCGCGCAGGCGCCAGCCGACGAACAGATCGTGCCCGCCCCGGATGCGTCGTTCGAGCGGCCTGCGGACGACGACACGCTGATCCTGCTGTTCATGTGCTGTCATGCCGCGCTGTCGCGAACCTCCGCGATCGCGCTGACGCTCCGCGCGGTCGGCGGTCTCACGACCGCCGAAATCGCGAAGGCCTTCCTCGTGCCCGAAGCCACGATGGCGCAACGGATCAGCCGCGCAAAGACGACGATCCGAAAATCAGGCGTCCCGTTCCGGATGCCCGACGGCGACGAGCGGACCGAACGCGTTCGCGCGGTGCTCCACGTGCTCTACCTGATCTTCAACGAGGGCTATACGACGAGCGGCGGAGCGCAACTCCACCGCGCGGACCTCTCGAATGAGGCGATCCGCCTCGCGCGAGCCGTGCACAACCTGCTGCCGGACGACACCGAAGCAGCGGGGCTGCTGGCGCTGATGCTCCTGACCGACGCGCGCCGCGCCGCACGCGCCACTCCGGACGGCGAACTGGTGCCGCTCGCCGAACAGGACCGTTCGCTGTGGGACCGGCAGTCGATCGAGGAAGGGATCGCGCTGATCAGCCGGACACTCGCAAAGGGAACCGTCGGTCCCTATCAACTGCAGGCCGCCATCGCGGCGGTGCACGACGAAGCCGCGCGGTACGAAGACACCGACTGGCCGCAGATCCTCGCGCTGTACACGCTGCTCGAACGGATGTCGGACAACCCGATGGTCACGCTCAATCGCGCGATTGCCGTTGCGATGGTGCACGGACCGGCCGAAGGCTTGAAGCTCCTCGCGGTGCTCGATGCCGACGCGCGCCTGCGCCAGCATCACCGGCTCGACGCAGTACGCGCGCACCTGTTCGAGATGATGGGGGATGACGCCGCCGCGATCGCATCGTACCGCGCAGCCGCGAGCCGTACGGCCAGCGTCCCGGAGCGCAATTACCTCACCCAGAGAGCCGCCAACCTCGGTGCCCGCATCGGCACCCCATGAAGGCGTGCCCTACGTACGCGGCGGCGTTACCAGCTTCGACAGCTCGCGCAGCCAGAGGACGGAACTGGCGGCGCCCGCACAGAGGAGCCAGTCGTCGGCGCTGAGCGCGACGGTGCCGAACGCCTCCTGCAGAAACGGAACATGGACGACCGCGACCTGCAGCGCGACCGACAGCGCCACCGCCCCCCAGAGCCATGGATTCCAGAAGAAGTGGACGAATGCGCTCGTGTGGTCCGAGCGGGCGTTGAACACGTTGAACATCTGAAACAGCATCAGCGTCGTGAACGCCATCGTCTGACCGTAGGCGACCGTGCCGGTGCCCTCGATCGCGCCGCCCGGCAGGGACGCATCCAGCACGAGCAGCGTGCCGACCGCCATGACGATGCCGACGAACCCGATTCCGGCCCACATGCGTCGCGTCAGGACCCCTTCGGTGGACGGACGCGGCGGCAGGTGCATGAGCCCCTCGTCGGGCGGGTCGACGCCCAGCGCGAGCGCCGGCGGCCCGTCGGTCACCAGGTTGATCCAGAGGATCTGTGTGGCCAGCAGCGGCAGCACGACTCCATCCGCGTCGGCCGTGAGGCCGATCCAATCCGCCAGCAGCACGCCGAAGAACATCGTCAACACTTCCCCGATGTTCGACGACAGTAGATAGCGCAGGAACTTGCGGATGTTCGCGAAGATCCCGCGCCCTTCTTCCACCGCCGCGACGATCGTCGCGAAATTGTCGTCGGCGAGCACGATGTCGGCGGCTTCCTTCGAGACGTCGGTCCCGGTGATGCCCATTGCGACGCCGATGTCGGCCCGCTTCAGCGCCGGCGCATCGTTGACGCCATCGCCCGTCATCGCGACGACGGCGCCATGCTGGCGGAGCGCGTCGATGATCTTCAGCTTGTGTTCGGGGTTGACGCGCGCGTACACCGACACGTCCTGGATCGTCTGCGCGCGTTGCTCGGCGGACTGCTTCTCCAGATCGGCGCCGGTCATGACACGGCCGTCAGCGCTGATCCCCAGTTCGGTGGCGATCACCGCCGCCGTCTTCGGGTGATCACCCGTGATCATCAGCGCACGGATGCCAGCCTCGCGCGCCTTCGCCACGGCATCCCGGGCCTCGGTGCGTGGAGGATCGATCATCCCGATCAGGCCCGCAAACACCAGGTCCTGCTCCACCGCGGCGTCCGGATTCGAGAGGCCGGCGAGATCCCCATCGGGCAACCAGCGCACCGCGACTCCCAGAGTGCGCAGTGCCTGGCCGGCCAGCTCTTCGTTCACGCGGAGGATCTCTTCACGTCGTTCGGCGGTGAGCGGCCGGTGCTCCTCGCCGACGAGTTCGAACCGGCACCGCATCAACAACACGTCGGGGGCGCCTTTCGTGAACACGATGCCGCGGTGCTCGGTAGTGTGCCGATGGATGGTGCTCATCAGCTTCCGCTCCGAGGAGAACGGAACTTCGCCGACGCGCGGCAGTCGCCGATCGAGTTCCTCGTGTGCGATGCCGGCCTTCATCGCCGCCACGAGCAGGGCGCCTTCGGTCGGATCCCCCTGCACCGTCCACCTGCCGTTTTCGAACGCGATCGACGCATTGTTCGCGCGGTCCGCGGCCGCAAGCGCGCGCTCGAGCTCGACCCGGAGCGGACCGTCGAGCGTGCCGCCCCCTTCGCGCTCCACGGCCCCTTCGGGCGCGTAGCCGGATCCCGCGAACGTGACGCGTCCGCTTGCGGTGACGACCACGCGCACCGTCATCTCGTTGCGCGTGAGCGTGCCGGTCTTGTCGGAAGCGATGACGTTGGCCGACCCAAGGGTTTCGACGGCCGAGAGATGCCTGACGATCGCGTTGCGCCGCGCCATGCGCTGCACGCCAATCGACAGCACCGCGGTCACCACCGCGGGCAATCCCTCCGGGACGGCCGCAACCGCCAGCGCGACGCCCAGGATCAGCACGTCGAGCATCCCCGAAAGTCCGCGAATGTCTTCGACCGCGAAGATCGTCCCGATCATCACGACGGCAATGATCACCACGACGCCGCCGAGCAGCTTGCCCACCCGGTCGAGCTCGCGCTGGAGCGGGGTGGCCGCGTCTTCGGTGCTCTCCAGCAGACCCGCGATGCGTCCCATTTCGGTCTGCATGCCGGTGGAGACGACGATCGCGCGGCCATGCCCGTACGTCGCCGACGTGCCGCTGAACACCATGTTGTGGCGGTCGCCGATGGCAACCTCCTCCTCGATGGGAGCGGTGTCTTTGCTGACGGGGAGGCTTTCGCCCGTGAGCGCCGCCTCGGACGTCTGCAGCGCGATGGACTCGATCAGCCGCGCGTCCGCGGGGATCGTGTCCCCTTCTTCGATGAGGATCAGGTCGCCGGGGACGATGAGCGATGCCGCAACGTGGTGACGCTCACCGTCGCGGACGACCGTCGCTTCCGCCGCCGACATGGCGCGCAGCGCCGCGACGGCCGCTTCGGCGCGGGATTCCTGCACGAACCCGATACCGGCGTTGAGCAGGACGACCGCAAAGATCGCGATGGCCTCGTATGGCAGCGCGGAGTCGCGCTGGTAGACCCACAGGCCGACCGAGATCGCGGTCGCGGCCAGCAGCAGGATCACCAGCGCGTCGTGGAATTGTTCGAAGAACCGGCGCCAGGCCGACGGCCGGGACGCCGCCGTCAACTCGTTGCGGCCGAACGTATGGAGCCGCCGCGCCGCCTCGGCCTCGGTCAAGCCGCGCTGAAGGTCGGTCCCGAGGGCAGCGGCAGCATCGTGAATCGAGTGGCGGTAGAGGTCAGGTGGGGCGGGCACGGAGAAACTCCGAACTATGAACGCCGAACCATGAACAGGCGCGTTCGGCGTTCGACGTTCATAGTTCGGCGTTCGGCGTTCATAGTTCAGCGTTCAGCGTTCAGCGTTCATAGTTCGGCGTTCATAGTTCGGCGTTTCCGCGGCGCGCGAAGCGCGCCGTCTACTCGACCCATTCGGCGATGAACACGTTCGTTTCCCCTTCCACCTTCGCGTTGCGGTTCGAGGCGAACACGAGGTGCTTGCCGTCGGGGGAGAACATCGGGAACCCGTCGAACGTGTCGTTGAACGTGATGCGTTCGAGCCCGGTACCGTCGAGGTTGATCATGTAGATGTCGAAGTCACGCCCCTGCGGATCACCGATGTTCGACGAGAAAATCAGGCGCTTGCCGTCGGGATGCCAGGACGGAGCGAAGTTCGCGCCGCCAAGCTTCGTGAGCTGCCGGAGGTTCTTTCCGTCGCGATCCATCACGAACAGCTCCAGCGACGTCGGCCGCCACAGTCCCTGTTTGAGCAGCGCCCGGTAGTCGTCCATCTCCGGCCCGGGCTCCAGCGAGCGGCCGCGAAAGGCGATCTTCTGACCGTCCCATGAGAAGAACGGCCCGCCGTCGGGGCCGGGACGGTTCGTCAGCCTGCGGACGTCGGATCCATCCCCCTTCATGGTGTAGATCTCCATGTCGCCGTCGCGCACGCTGGTGAACGTGATCAGGCCGTCGGGCGCGATCGTCGCTTCCGCGTCGTACCCCGGAGAGTTCGTCAGCCTCGTCAGGCCGGTTCCATCCGCCTTGACGCGGTAGATCTCGTAGCTGTCGTAGATCGGCCACACGTAGCCGCGCGAGAAGCTCGGCTTTGGCGGGCACGCGGCGTCGGTCTCGTGCGTCGACGCAAACAGGATGTCGGTGCCGCCCGGGTAGAAGTAGCCGCACGTCGTCCGTCCGGTGCCCGTGCTGATGCGACGCTCGCCAGAGCCGTCGATGTTCATCGTGAAGATCTGGTCGCATGCCACGCCCGGGCGCGTGGACTGGAAGACGAGCCGTCGTCCGTCCGGGGAGAAATACGCCTCGGCATTCTCTCCCCCGAAGGTCAGTTGGCGGATGTTGCGAAGGTGGATCTCGCGTCCCGCCGGCTGGCCGGACGCGGACTGATCCGCCCGCAACGATGAGTAAAGGCTGGGTGTCAGGGTCGGCCCGATCGTCAGATGGGGCGTGGCATACAGCGCCGCGACGGCGGCGCAGAGAATCATGAGTTTTCGCATGGGGTCAACGGGTCCTGTTCTGATTATCCCCCAGGGCGGCGTCCAGACCGCCCTGTGTCACGAACAGGAACCCGTCAACCGCGTATGGAGATCGGTCGGCGGAAGGGGGTGACAGTATGCAAAAGCGACGCTTTCGCGCTGTCACTTCTTGCGGCTTCCCCCCTTCGCCGATCTCGAACGGCTGCTCGTCTTGCGCGAACCGGCCGACGTGCTCTTGCGCGCGCCGGCCGACGACTTGCGCGAGCCGGAGGTCTTGCGCGTGCCGGTTCGGGAACTGGACGACCGGGTTCCCGTCGACTTGCGCGACCGGCTGCCGCTCGCCGTCTTGCGCGCACCGGTCGACTTGCGCGCACCGCTCGTCGACTTGCGTGCACCGCTCGTCGTCTTGCGCGAACGGCTCGTCGACTTGCGCGCACCGGTCGACTTGCGCGAAGTGCCGGTTGTTTTGCGCGATCGAGCGGAGGTTTTGCGCGAACTGGCGGCTGATTTGCGCGAGCCGGCGGCTTTGCGGGCAGTGCCGGACGACTTGCGGGAGCCCGACGACTTGCGGGTTCCCGACGACTTGCGCGAACCAGTGCGGGACCGCGAGCCGCCTGTCCCCTTGCGGCTGCCGCCCCGCGCGCTGCCACGGCCTCCTCCACCAGCAGCTTCCATGGCGGCATCTTCGTCCATCGCCATTTCGTCCTCGTCGTCGATATCGAGACCGCCGATCATGTCGTCGTCTTCGTTCGCCATGTGTTCCGTACCTCCTTCAGGGGCACAGTCGTTCGCAACATGCGCGCCAAAGACTGCAGCGCCAGCCCAACGCAGACGGCCGGAGGGGGGCAATCGCAGGCATCCGGGAACTCGCCACGACGTGTCCGCGTAGTATACGAAGTCGTTCGTACTTCGAGGACAGCACCATGATTGACACGTGGATCCAGGACGTCCGGTTTGCCGTGCGCCTGCTGCGCAAGAGCCCCTTGTTCACGGCGACCGCCGCCCTGTCGCTGGCGATCGGCATCGGAGCGAATGCGACGATCTTTTCGGTGGCAAGCGCGATGCTGCTGCGGCCGATGCCCGGTCTGACGGATTCGGATCGCCTGGTGGACGTAGGGCGCGTCGGGCGCGGGGCCGACTTCGACACGGTCTCCTATCCGAACTACGCCGACATCCGTGACCGGGTCACGACACTTCGTGGAGTGTTTGCGCACCAGATCCAACCAACGCCGATGAGCCTGGGACGGGACGGCGAGGCGGAACGGATCTACGGCACGCTGGTCAGCGGCAACTACTTCGAGACGCTCGGCACCGCCCCGCACATCGGCCGCCTGTTACGTCCTGACGACGACCGGATCGGGGCCGGCAACGCGGTGGCCGTCCTCAGCCATGACTTGTGGACCTCTCGATTCGGGAGCGATCCCGGCATCGTCGGGCAGACGGTCTCGATCAACGGCTATCCCTTCGCGGTCGTGGGCATCGCGCCGCGCGGGTTCCAGGGAACGACCGTCATCAAGGGGGACATCTGGGTGCCGCTTGCGATGCTGAGGCAGGCCGAGCCGGCTCGCCACGACACGCTGTTCACCGCCCGCCGCGCCACGTGGCTCTTCATGGGAGCGCGCCTCGAAGACGGGGTGACGCTCGCGCAGGCGAACGCGGAACTGGCGTCGATCTCCGCGGCCTTGCAGCAGGAACATCCGCAAACGAACCAGGACATGGCCTTCCACGCCGCGCCTATAGCCACTGTGCCGGGCGCCACTCGCATGATTGCGGGATTCCTCGGTCTGTTGATGGGGATCGTGTCGCTCCTGCTGCTGATCGCCTGCGTCAACCTCGCCGGGATGCTGCTGGCGCGGGGGGCGGCACGCACGCGGGAGATCGCCGTCCGGTTCGCGATCGGCGCCGCCCCCGGCCGCGTCGCGCGGCAACTGCTGACCGAGACCGTCGTGCTCTTCGTCATCGGCGGTATCACAGGGCTGCTCCTCTCCAGCTGGCTCACCAATTTGCTGCTCGCCCTGTTGCCGCAATTGCCGGTTCCGCTTGCCGTCGACATCAGGACCGACTGGCGTGTCGTCCTGTTCACGGCGCTGGTGTCGTTCGTGGCGGCCATTCTGTGCGGCCTGGCGCCGGCGCTCTCGGCGCGGAACACGAGCCTGGTCACGGCGCTGAAAGCGGCATCCTTTGAAGGACGCCCCAGGCGACTGCGGCTGCGCAACGTGTTCGTCGTCGGGCAGGTCACGATGTCGCTGGTGCTCGTCGTCGCCGCAGGATTGTTCCTGCGTGCGCTCGAGCGTGCGGCAAACACGCCGACCGGGTTCCAGGTCGAAAACGTCGAGGTCGTCACGCTGGATCTCTCGCTGGCCAGGCTGAATGCCGACACCGGACGTGCGTTCACACGCGAGCTTCTCGAGCGCACCCGCGCGCTTCCGGGTGTGGAGCGTGCGACGGTGGCGGTCGATCTTCCACTCGACGGCGGCCGGATGGGATTCGGCAGTCTCCGCATCCCCGGCTCCCCTGCCGCCGGACGGGACGGCCGCATACCGGCCGACTGGAACATCGTCACCCCGGGCTTCTTCGACACGCTCGACGTGCAGCTCGTCCGCGGACGTGATTTCGCCGCGCAGGATACGCTGAACGCTCCGCCGGTCGCGATCGTGAACGAGGCGTTCGCGCGCGCGGCGTGGCCAGGCGAGGATCCCATCGGCCGCCAGGTGGAAAGCGAAACCGGCGAAGGGACCAGGCAGGTCACCATCATCGGCGTGGCGGCCGATGCGCGGTTCATGTCGGTGGCCCAACCCGCCGAACCGTATATCTACGTTCCGCTGGCGCAGGTGTATCAGCCGACCATCAACCTGCTCGCTCGAACGTCCGGCCGCAGCGTGATCCCGGAAGTCCGCTCGCTCGTCCGCACCATGAACCCGAGCCTGCCCGTGGCCGAAGCGCTGACGCTGGCCGACGTCACCGCGCTCGGCACGATCCCCCAGCGGATCGCCGCCGCGATTGCCGGCACGCTCGGCATCGTGGGTCTTCTGCTCGCCGCGATGGGCATCTACGGGGTCACGTCGTACGCGGTGAGCCGTCGCACGCGCGAGATCGGGATTCGCGTGGCGCTCGGCGCCGAAGCCCGCGACGTCATGCGGCTGCTGCTCCGTCAGGGGATGATGCTTGCCGCGATCGGTGTGGTGGTCGGGCTCGGTCTCGCGGCCGCCGGCGCCCAGGTGATCCGCAGTCTGCTCTACGGCGTGAGCGGTGTGGATCCGGTGACGTTCGGCGGCGCATGCGTCCTTTTCATCGCGGTCGCGCTGATCGCGACGTGGCTCCCTGCGCGGCGAGCGCTGAGGGTAGATCCCATGGTGGCGTTGCGGAACGAGTGAGGTCCGCGGTCCGCGGTCCGCGGTGCGCGGTCCGGGGTGCGGGGTCCGGGGTCCGGGGTCCGGGCAAGCGGGATTTGGAACTTGGCAGTTGGACCTTGGGAGTTGGGAGATACTGCGGCAGTGATTCGCTTCCTTGTCGCTGTCCTCTCGCTATCGCTCGTCGCCTGTAGCAGTGAATCGCAAACGACGCAGATCGCCGAGGCGCGCAACCTTCTGCTCATCACGATCGATACACTGCGCTCGGACCGCGTCGGCGCGTACGGCGATGCGAATGCGAGCACGCCGGCGATGGATCGTCTGGCCGCTCGCGGCGCGCGATTCACCAATGCGTTTGCCGTCACACCGATCACGCTGCCATCGCACGCGAGCATCCTCACCGGACGCTATCCGGCCGGCCATGCGGCTCGGCACAACGGGATGCGCATCGATCTCGCTGTGCCCACGCTGGCCGAGTCCCTGTCGCGTTCGGGCTTTGCCACCGGCGCCTTCGTCGCCGCCTTTCCGCTGGACCGCCGGTTCGGACTCATCAAGGGGTTCCAGACCTACAACGATGCGATGCCGAGAAGCGCCGACGGCCGCACCGCGAACGAGCGTCCGGGCCGGCTGGTCGTCGACGACGCGCTCGCCTGGCTGCAGCGCAACCGCGGCGATCGCTTCTTTCTGTGGGTCCACCTGTTCGAACCGCATGCGCCCTACGCCGACGGGGCGGCCGGACGAACGACCGCACAACGGTACGCCCATGAGGTCAGCGAAGCGGACCGGCAGGCCGGGCGCTTGATCGACGCGCTCGGCGATGCCGTCACGTCCACGCTCGTCGTCGTCGTCGCCGATCATGGCGAAGCCTTCGGCGAGCACGGCGAGATCGCGCACAGCATCTTCGTATACGACACGACGATCAGGATCCCGATGATCTTCGCCGGACCCGGCATCCCGGCGCGCGTCGTCGAGGCGCCGGTCAGCCAGATTGACATCGCGCCGACCATGATGGGGCTGCTCGGGGCCGGCCCGTTCGACGCCGACGGCATCGATCTGCTTCCGGCCATGCGCGGTGACACGCCTCCTCAACGCACGCTCTACGCCGAATCGTTCGCTCCCCTTCTCGACTTCGGATGGAGCCCGCTGCGAGCCGTCCGTCGTGACGGCTGGAAGTACATCGCCGCACCGAAACCGGAGTTGTATCGCGTGAGCGACGACCACGGCGAATCGCAGAACGTGATCGAGGCGCAGAAGGCGCGCGTGTCGGAGATGCGCGCCGAGGTCGAGCGATTCTCGGGTGACACGCTTCCCGCCGACCGGAACATCGATCCCGCTGCGGCGGCACGGCTTCAGGCGCTCGGCTACGTGTCGGGAAGCCGCACCGGCACGTCACGGCCGGATCCCAAGGACAAGCGCGAGCTTGCCGCGCGAATCGCGCGCGTGACGTCGGGTGAAGTCCAGGGAGCCGCGCTCGAGCGAGTGCTTCGGGAGATCCTCGCCGAGGATCCGCAGAATCCGCTGGCCAACCTGCGGCTCGGGTATGTGCTCTCGGACTCGAACCGCTGTGCTGAGGCCGAGCCTCGTTTCCGCGCCGCGATCGACGCGAAGTATCCATCGGCCGACGCACACCTGGGTCTCGCGGGATGCCAGGCCCAGCGCCGCGAGTTCAACGCCGCGGCTGCGACGTTGAAAGATGCCGATACCGTCGAGCCCGGAAATCCGGTCGTCCTCGCCAATCTGGGGCTCGTGTTGTCGGACGCGGGCCGGCACGATGCGGCGATCGCCCCGCTCCAGCGTGCACTCACGATCGATCCGGACCTGCACCAGGCCCGGTTCGGGCTCGCGATCGCGTTGGCGACGGAGGGACGGCGACAGGAAGCCGCGGCGGAAGCGGAAGAACTGCTGCACCGCCTGCCGCCGGGAGCGCCGCAACGGGGCGAAGTCCAGCGGTTACTCAAGGAGCTTCGCTGAAACTCCGAACTCCGAACTCCGAACTCCGAATCGCCAGTTCATAGTTCGGCGTTCATAGTTCGGAGTTTCACTCCCGAGTTCATAGTTCGGCGTTCATAGTTCGGAGTTTCTCGTCCCTCCCCCCATCCCCGCCACCAAACGATTGAACTCCCCGATCCAACTTCCGGTTGGACGGTCGCAACGATCACGACGGCCATGTCGTCGATCCCTGCTGGCATTTGAATGGCCCCTCCCCTCCACGGTGCGCCGGTTGCTCACGTCCGGCGCACACAGGAGGTCTCCATCCAATGACCAGCAACCGGATCATTCTCGCGATGATCACCCTGGCGTTTGCGCTCGTGGGCGTTCCCTCTCACGCGCAGCAGACGACGGGCAACGTGTCGGGACGGATCGTCGATGCACAGGGCGCCGCCGTTCCCGGAGTGACCGTCACCGCCACCAACACCCAGACGGGCTTCAGCCGCTCGGACGTCAGCGATGCCGAGGGGATCTACCGTCTGACCGCACTGCCGGTCGGCACCTACGACCTGGCGGCCGAGCTGAGCGGCTTCCAGAAACGCGAATCGAAAGGGATCGTCGTGAGCGTCGGCCAGTCGCTGGACGTGCCGATGACGCTGGCGGTCGCCGCCGTCCAGGAGAACGTCACCGTCACCGGTGAGACGCCGCTCATCGAGACACGCTCGTCGTCGGTCGGCGGCGTGGTCGACGTCTCGCGGATCGAGAACCTGCCGCTCAACGGCCGGCAGTTCGCCAATCTCGCCGTGACGCTTCCGGGCGTCGGGCTGGGGTTCCATTCCGATCCGACCAAGAGCACGCAGTTCTCTCCCCAGATCGCCGGCGGCAATGGCCGCAACGTGAACTATCAGATCGACGGCGGCGACAACAACGACGACACCGTCGGCGGCCTCCTGCAGCTGTTTCCGCTGGAAGCGATCCAGGAGTTCAACTTCCAGACGGCGCGTTACAAGGCCGAGTACGGCCGCAGCAACGGCGGGGTCATGAACATCGTGACGAAGAGCGGGACCAACCGCTACCAGGGGAGCGGCTTCTCGCTGTTCCGCGACCAGGAAATGAACGCGAAGACGGAGACCGAGAAGCTCAACGAACTCGACAAGCAGGATTACCGCCGGTATCAGTACGGCGGCTCGTTCGGCGGACCGATCCTGCTCAATCGCGCGCACTTCTTCGCGGCGGCCGAGCGGACGCAGCTCGACACCAAACAGGCGGTCGACACCTCGGGCCTCTTCCCCGATCAGGACGGCATCTTCACGACGCCGGTCCGCGAGAACCTGGTGACGGCGAAGGCAACGATGACGCTCACGCCAGAGCATTACGTGGCGGTGCGCTACGGCCGGAACACGAACTCGCAGCCCTACGGCGCCGGGCCGACCGCGACGGTGAACAACTGGGGCGAGAGCCAGAACACGTTCAACTCGATCAACGTGAACCACAACTGGGTGATCGGCGGATCGAAGCTCAACGAGTTCATCTTTCAATACGCCGACTTCAGCAACGCCATCACCGCCAACAGTCTCGACCCGTACCAGATCTTCCCCAACGGCGTGACGATCGGCCAGAACCCGAACACGCCGCAGCAGACGCACCAGAAGAAATGGCAGTTCCGCAACGATTTCTCCTGGAACGTCGCCGGGATGGGCGGCCTCGGGCACGACTTCAAGACCGGCGTCAACTTCATCAACGAACCGACGCTGTTCATCACCTTCAACGTCGGCACCGGCGGATATGCGTACCAGCACCTCGACAACAACGTGAACGGTCCGATCTCGCAGGTGACGCTGCAGGGCGGATCCGCGGAAGCCAACATCCCGACGAAACAGTTCGCGGTGTACTTCCAGGACGACTGGCGTGTGACCGATCGGCTGACGCTGAACCTCGGGATCCGCTACGACCTGAACACGGGCTTCGCGATCGACCAGTCGCTGAACCCGAACTACGTCATGCTACGGGATGCCGGACAGGCCGGGTTGTTACAGGGCCTGCCGGGGTTCGAGGACTTCGGCAAGGAACCGAAGGAGGATTACGACAACATCCAGCCTCGGGTCGGCTTCGCGTTCGACGTCCGTGGTGACGGCCGCGACATCGTCCGCGCCGGCTACGGCCGCTACTTCGACTTCGGCTACACGAACTCGAACGTCCTTTTCGCCGCTGTCAACGCCACGGGGCTCGGCGCCGGCACCGTGTTCGAGGTCAACAACGCTGACGGGATCCGCAATCCCGACGGCAGCTTCTTCAGCGTCACCGATCCGATTGCGAACATCGAGGACCAGAACGAAGCCGGCGGCGCGCTGCCGCTCAACCGGCATGTCGCCTCGCCGCGACTGAAGCAACCGTACACGGACCAGCTCTCGGTCGGCTGGTCGCACCAGCTCGACTCCTCCACCATCGTCGACGTCGATTACGTCCACGTGGAAGGGCGCGACATCGGCTGGCGTCCGCGCCTGAACGCGCAGCACCCCGGCGTCGCGGAACGTCCGCTCGCGCTGCTCGGCATCAACCCGAGCCCCGAGGACATCGCGATCGCCATCAGCCGGGGCAAGAGCCGGCACGACGGCCTCAACGTCGGCGTCCGCCGGCGGATGAACGCGGGCGTGCAGTTCTCGGCCTGGTACTCGCTCTCGCGGTCCCTGAGCACCACCGGGAACAGCGGCGACGAACTGGACCTGATCAACGTGCAGAACGCGGCCGATCCCTTCAACGACGTCCAGCTCGGGCCGGCGCGACGATCGGATGCGCGGCACCGCGCGACGATCAGCGCGATCTTCAACCTGCCCTACGGCTTCCAGGTGTCGCCGATCTGGCGCTACCGCTCCGGACTCCCGGTGAACATCGTCGAAGGCGTCGACCTGAATCAGGACGGGCTCAACCAGGACATCCCGGCCCGCGCGTTCGCGTTCGACGGGATCGGTAACCCGCCGAAAGACATCGGCGAATGCGAGACGATCAACTGCGGCCGCGGCGCGAGCCTGTCGCAGGTGAATCTCCGCGTGTCGAAGGGTTTCGGGCTCGGCCACGGCATGCGCCTCGAGGCCATCGGCGAGGTCTTCAACCTGTTCAACGCGAAGAACCCGTCCGGGTTCGGCCCGGCGACGCAGTTCCGCGATCCGCGCCTGCTGATCGGATCCGACGGGCAGGCCACGCCAAACCCGAACTTCCTCCAGCCGACGACCTACGCGGGCGACTTCCAGGAGCCCGAGCAGCGGGTCGGTCAGATCGGGTTCAGGTTCACGTTCTAGGGTGTTTGCCGTAGGCTGCGGGTCCAACGACCCGCAGCCTTTTCCCCTCCAAACTCACGTATCCAACCGAGAATTGGTATCCAACCGTTTGGATCCAAGTCCGTTCGTCCCGCCACAGATCACACAATAACCTCAACCCCTTCAATAACTTACCTCAATCGCCCACTGCGCAGCTCGACACGGCGTTCATCTTGCTCGTCAGCCCCGCGCGTTAATTCACCCCTTTATGGGAGGTTATTGAATGAAGAGGATCATCCTCGCCCTGCTGCTGGTGTGCTCTGCCGCCAACCTGGCTGCGGCGCAGCAGACGACGGGCAACATCAATGGGCGCGTCACCGATGCTCAGGGGGCTGCGGTCCCCGGCGTGACCGTGACCGGCAGAAACGTGGCGACCGGTTTCGTCCGGTCGGAAGTGTCCGACGCTGAAGGTGCGTATCGCCTGAACGCGCTTCCGGTCGGCACCTACGACGTCACCGCGGAGCTTCAGGGCTTCAGCAAGTTCGATCGCAAGGGCATCATCGTCAGCGTCGGTCAGACGGTCACGATCGACGTCGGCCTCACGGTGGCCGGGGTGCAGGAAGCCGTCACCGTCACTGGTGAAAGCCCACTGATCGAAACGACCGCCTCGTCAGTTGGTGGCGTCGTCGACGTGGCGCGCCTCGAGAACCTTCCGCTGAACGGCCGGCAGTTCGCCAACGCGGCGATCTCGATTCCGGGTGTCGGCCTCGGGTTCCACAGCGACCCGACCAAGAGCACGCAGTTCTCGCCGCAGATCGCGGGTGGCAACGGCCGCAACGTCAACTACCAGATCGACGGCGGCGACAACAACGACGACACCGTCGGCGGCCTGTTGCAGCTCTTCCCGCTCGAAGCGATCCAGGAGTTCAACTTCGTCACGTCCCGCTACAAGGCGGAGTACGGCCGGAGCAACGGCGGCGTGATGAACATCATCACCAAGAGCGGCACCAACGACCTGCGCGGCTCCTGGTTCACGCTGTTCCGTGACGACGCGCTGAACGCGCAGACGTTCGCCGAGAAGACGGCCGACGTCGAGAAGCAGGACTACCGCCGCTGGCAGTACGGCGGCTCGGTCGGCGGACCGATCGTCCTGAACAAGGTCCACTACTTCGCCGCCTTCGAGCGCACACAGCAGGACACGCTCCAGGTCGTCGACACGCAGGGGCTGTTCCCCAGCGAGGACGGCATCTTCACGACTCCGTATCGCGAGAACCTGCTGACGATCAAGGCGACCGCGCAGATGACTCCGTCGCAGTTCGTGGCGGTCCGCTATGGCCGCAACACGAACTCGCAGCCGTACGGCGCCGACAGCCGCGTGCCGGTGAGCGGCTGGGGCGGCAGCGAGAACACGTTCAATTCGATCAACGTGAATCACAACTGGGTGCTGGGCGGCGCGAAGCTGAACGAGTTCATCTTCCAGTATGCCGACTTCGCCAACGCGATCACGGCCAACAGCCTGGATCCGCAGCTCTCCTTCCCCAACGGCGTGTCGATCGGCCAGAACACCAACACGCCGCAGCAGACGCAGCAGAAGAAGTATCAGTTCCGGAACGACTTCTCCTGGACGGTCACCGGCATGGGCGGCATCGGCCATGACTTCAAGACGGGCGTGAACTTCATCCGTCAGCCGAAGCTGTTCATCACCTTCAACACGGGAACTGGAGACTACGCGTACTCGATCGGGACCAACGATCTGAACGGCCCCGTCACCGCGGTCACCCGCAACGGCGGCGCCGCCGAGGCAAACATTCCGAACTCGCAGCTTGGTCTCTACATCCAGGACGACTGGCGCGTGAACGACCGGCTGACGCTGAATCTCGGATTCCGCTACGACTATCTCGACGGCTGGGCGATCGACCAGTCGAAGAACCCGAATTTCGTGATCCTGCAGGACGCGGGACGCGCCGGCCGCTTTGCAGGGCAGCGCGCATTCCGCGAGTTCGGCCTCGAGACGAAGGAAGACACCAACAACTGGCAGGGCCGCCTCGGCATGGCCTGGGACGTCCGCGGTGAGGGCCTGGATCTGATCCGCGCCGGCTACGGCCGCTACTACGATGTCGGCTACACCAACGCCAACATCCTGTTCGCGGCGATCAATGCCACGGGCATCGGCGCCGGCCAGGTCTTCAGCGTCACCAACACGGGCGGGATCATTCGTAACGACGGTCAGCCTTTCCGCGTCGGTGATCCGATCGAGACGATCGCATCGCAGAACGAAGCGGGCGGCGCCCTGCCGCTCAACTCGCACGTCGCATCGCCGCGCATTCGTCAGCCCTACTCCGACCAGTTCTCGATCGGCTGGTCGCATCAGCTCGACGCCGCGACCGTGTTCGACGTCGACTACATTCACAGCGAGGGGCGCGATCTCGGCTGGCGCATCACGTTGAACCATCGCAATCCCGGCGTCGGGGCGACCGGTCCACGCCAGTTCGCCGACCTTCCGCTCAGCCCGGCGAACGTCACCATCGACATCAGCGACGGCAAGAGCCGCTACGACGGTATCAACTTCGGCGTCCGCCGCCGGATGAGCAGCGGCCTCCAGTTCTCGGCGTGGTACTCGCTGTCGCAGGCGAAATCGACGACCGGGAACGCCTCCGACGAACTGAACATCCAGAACATCCAGAACCATCTGGATCCGTACGCGGATGTGCAGTTCGGCCCGTCGGGCCGCAGTGATGCGCGTCACCGCGCCACGGTGTCGGTGGTGTGGCAGGCGCCGGGCGGCTTCATGATCTCGCCGGTGTGGCGTTACCGGTCGGCCCTCCCGATCAACGTAACGCGCGGGCAGGACCTGAACCAGGACGGCGTCAACAACGACATCAGCGACGTGGCGTTCGCGTTCGACAGCCTCAACGACGACGGGACGGCCACCTTCAAGGAGATCGGCGCCTGCGAGACGATCAACTGCGGCCGCGGTGCGAGCCAGTCGCAGTTCAACCTGCGCGTGTCGAAGGGCTTCGCGCTCATCGGCAACGCGCGCGTCGAAGCGATCGCCGAGATTTTCAACCTGTTGAACGCGAAGAACCCGTCCGGGTTCATCGGCCGCCGCTTCAACACCGACGGCACGCAGAACAGCGCGTTCATGCAGCCGACCGAGTTCGCGGGCGACTTCCAGAACCCCGAACAGCGTGTCGGCCAGATCGGGTTCCGGTTTACCTTCTGACGCTCGAAGGGAACAGGGATCAGGGATCAGGGATCAGGTTCCTGGTTCTGTTCCACAACGAGAAAGGGGTCGGGCGACGTGCCCGGCCCTTTTTTCTTTGTAGGGCGCGGCTTTAGCCGCGCCGCACCAGCACCGCACGTCGCACGTCGCACGTCGCACGCCGCACGTCGCACGCCGCACCGCGCACCGCGCACCGCGCACCGCGCCCTCAGCGCAGCCCCTTCAACAACTCCGCCGCCGCTTCCCGCTCCCGCTTCGCCGACCCCGGCGCCGTCGCGAGCAGTTCGCGATACACCTCGCGCGCCCTCGCGTGCTGCCCGCTCTCGTGCAGCGCGATCCCCAGGTTCAAACGCGCCGCCTGAAACTGCGGATCCCGCTTCAGCGCGCGCTCGAAATACGGGATCGCCTCCGCAAATCGACCCGCCTGAACGCGGAGCGTTCCCAGGCCGTTCAGCGCATCGGCGAACTCCGCATCGGACTCGAGCGCCTGCTGATAGGCAGCCTCGGCGCCGCGGGCATCACCGGTCGCGCTGCGCGCGTTGCCGAGATTGCTCCAATATGATGCGTTCGTCGGATCGAGCCGGGCGGCGCGGTCGAACGCGGCGGCCGCTTCGCCGAACCGTCCGGCGTCGGCGTGGACCAGCCCGAGGCCGTTCTGGGCCATCGCGCTGGTGTCGTCGAGCGCGAGCGCAGCCTGTTCCGCGCGTGCGGCTTCCGCGAGATCACCGGCATCCCGCGCCGCCACGGCGAGGTCGTGGAACAACGCTGGATCATCCGGCCAGCGCGCGACCGCCGCCTTATAGACCTTGACTGCCGCGCGCAGGTCGCCGGCGTCCTTCAAGGCGCGCGCGTAAGTGGACTGGAACACCGGCGCATCCGGATATTCGCTTGCGAGCGCCTTCAGCACGGGGACCGCCGCACGCGCCTCCCCCGCCTGAACCTGCGAGAGCGCGCGCTCGAACCGCGTCCACGCGCCGGTCGTGCGCGCCGGATTCGGCGCCTTGGAATCGTCCGGCCTGGCTGCCGCCGAACCGCTCACGTATCCGAGCGCGCGCAAGCGCTCGGCAGCGTCGGCAGACACGGTCGTTCCGGTTTTCGCGCCGGCCTGGACCCGATCGATCGCCGCCGTCATCGCCTGGACGATGTTGGGATGCGCAGCGGCGACGTTCGTGGTCTCCGAAGGATCCGAGTCGATCTCGTAGAGTTCCGGCTCCGACGAACGAATCAGTTTCCACTGCTCATCGGCAAGAGTCGAAAGCGCATGCCATCCGGCGCGGCGCGGATAGATCGTTTCCGAATAGACCGGCAGCCGCTCGAATGCGTCTCGCAGCCCGGCCGTGTGCAGCAGCCGCGGACCAAGTTCGGCGAGCGACATCGGCGTGTCGTCGCTTGCGGCCGCCGCGCCCGGAGTGACGACCACGAGCGGCACCCGCAGCGTCGAGTCGTACGCCAGCATCCCGTGCGTCGTCTCGGCGTGATCGCCGAGCCCTTCGCCGTGATCGCCCGCTACTGCGACGATCGTTCGATCGAGCCATCCTCTCTCGCGCAGAGCCGCGATTACTCGTCCGGCCTGTGCGTCAGCGTAGGCCACCTCGCCGTCGTACGGCTGCCCTCCTGCCTTCTCCAGATACTCAACCGGTGGCGCATACGGCGCGTGGGGGTCGTACATGTGGACCCACAGGAAAAACGGCGGCCCGTCGGGACGAAGCCAGTTCAACGCCGCATCCACGACTTCCCCGCCCGATCGCTCGGCTTCGAGCAACTCTGCTTTGTCCATGTCGCGGTGGACGGCGTCGTCGTACGTGTCGAATCCATCATCGAGACCGAACCGCCGGTTGAGCACGTACGCGCCGACGAAGGCCGCGGTCCGGTAGCCTGCATCCTTGAACGCGCGCGCGATGGTCGGTGCCTGCCCGTCGAAGACGACGCCGTTCTCGCGCACGCCATGCGTGGGCGGCAGCGTTCCAGTCAAGAGCGAGACGTGAGACGGCAAAGTCAGCGGGGCCGCGGCTCGGACGCTGGTGTACGCGGTGCCGCGACGCGCAAGCTCATCGATCGCAGGCGTGAGACCGCGTCCGACGCGATCGGCGCGAAGTGTATCGATCGTGATGAGGAGAACGCTGAGCCGCCTGACGGTGCGTGCGTCGTGAGATTCAGAAACGCCGTCGCTGCGCTGGTTGAAGACGATGAATGCGGTGACGACTGCGATCACCGCCAGGCCCGCGAGCACGACGCGCTTCACGGCAGCCATTATCGTGCAACGGCGCTATTTGTCTGCCACAGGGAGGACAGATCCGAAAACGATCGACGCGATCCCCGGCCAGAACGACCGGGCGCCGAGGCATGGTTGCTGCTTGGAAGCGCTCGGCTCTGTTTGCCGTTCCTCATGGAGGAGGTCCTAATGCGCGCCCCACGATGGGTTAGCTCGACCGCTCTCGTTCTGCTTCTCGGGATTCCGGCAGCCGCGTCCGCTGCCCCCATCACCATCGGACAGATCGACACGTTCGAAGATGGCACCACGCAGGGTTGGCAGATCAACCTGCTCGGGATGGGCACGCCACCGCTGCCGGTGCCCGCAAACGTCCCAACCGGAGGTCCGGCAGGATCCGGTGACAACTTCCTGGGGATGGTGTCCACGGGCATTCCCATGACCGCCGGAAACCGCATGACGGTGCTGAATGCGGCACAGTGGGCCGGAGACTACCTCGCCGGTGGAGTGACGGCGATCTCGATGGACGTCGCCAATTTCGGTCCGACGGACGTGAATCTGCGGCTGCTCTTCGAGGACGCGATGGGAGGGCCGCCATCGAACGTCGCGGTCTCGACCAACAGCATCCTGTTGCCCGCCTTCAGCGGGTTCGGCGGCTGGACGAACGTGATCTTCCCGATCCACCCCGGTGCGCTCACCGCTTTGAACGGTTCGGTGACCGGCGCGCTCTCCAACACCACGATCCTGCGCATCTTCGACAGCGCGGCGCTGACGTTCCCCGGATCACCGTCGATCGCGGCGGTTGGGTTCGACAACATCACCGCGGTCCCGGAACCTGCGACGCTCCTGCTCCTCGGCACCGGCGTCGCGTTCGCCCTGCGACGCCGCCGCTGAACCGGCGGCCTTCCTTGTCGAGCTGACTGAAGAATGACGAATGCTGAATGCTGAAATCTGGCTTCAGCATTCAGCATTGACAGCGTCAGCGCCGAAGCATTCGACATTGACGATCGGCTAGTACCGATAGTGCTCCGGCTTGTACGGACCTTCCACCGGAACTCCGATGTACTTCGACTGCTCCGGCGTGAGCGTCGTCAGCTTCACCCCGAGATGATCGAGGTGCAGCCGGGCGACCTCCTCGTCGAGGTGCTTCGGCAGGATGTAGACCTTCTTCTCGTACTTGTCGTTGTGCTGGTGCAGCTCGAGCTGCGCGATCACCTGGTTCGAGAACGAGGCTGACATCACGAAGCTCGGGTGACCGGTGGCGCAGCCCAGGTTCATCAAACGTCCTTCCGCCAGCACCATCACCGAGTGACCGTCGGGGAACCGGAACTCGTCGTACTGCGGCTTGATGTTGATCCGCTCGATTCCGGGGACCTTCTTCAGGCCGGCCATGTCGATCTCGTTGTCGAAGTGGCCGATGTTGCCGACGATCGCCTTGTCCTTCATCCGCGCCATGTGCTCGGCCGTGATCAGGTTCACGTTGCCGGTCGCGGTGATGAAGATGTCGGCGCGTTCGACGACCTCCTCGAGCGTCCTGACCTCGTAGCCCTCCATCGCCGCCTGCAGCGCGCAGATCGGATCGATCTCGGTCACGATGACGCGGCAGCCCTGGCCCCGCAGCGCCTGCGCGCATCCCTTGCCGACCTCGCCGAAGCCGAGAACGACGGCGAGCTTGCCGCCCAGCATGACGTCAGTCGCACGGTTCAGGCCGTCGATCACCGAGTGGCGGCAGCCGTAGATGTTGTCGAACTTGCTCTTAGTGACCGAGTCGTTGACGTTGATCGCCGGGAACAGCAGCGTGCCGGCCTTCATCATCTCGTAGAGGCGATGCACGCCGGTGGTCGTCTCCTCGCTGACGCCGCGGATCCCCTTCGCGACGTTCGTCCAGCGCTTCGGGTTGTCCTTCAGTTCCTTGCGCAGCAGGTCGAGGATGACGCCCCACTCCTCCGGCTCGTTGGCCTCGTCGAATTCCGGCACCTTCCCGGCCTTCTCGAACTCCACGCCCTTGTGGACCAGCAGCGTCGCATCCCCGCCGTCGTCGACGATCAGCGTCGGCCCGGAACCATCGGGCCACATGAGCGCCTCGCTCGTGCACCACCAGTACTCCTCGAGCGTTTCACCTTTCCAGGCGAACACCGGGATGCCGCGCGGCTTCTCGGGCGTGCCCTTCGTCTCGGGACGGCCGACGACGACGGCGGCGGCGGCGTGGTCCTGGGTCGAGAAGATGTTGCACGAGACCCAGCGGACGTCGGCGCCCAGCTCGGCGAGCGTCTCGATGAGGACCGCGGTCTGGATCGTCATGTGGAGCGAGCCCATCACGCGCGCGCCGGCGAGCGGCTTCTGCGCGCCGTATCGGGCGCGGAGCGCCATGAGGCCGGGCATCTCCTGTTCGGCAAGCCGGATCTCCTTCCGCCCGAACTCGGCGAGCGAGAGGTCCTTGACCTTGTACGGCTCGCGGCCGGCCTTCACCGCCGCGTCGAATGCGTGGATCTCCTGAACGACTGTGCTCATACTCACTCCTTCTTACTTACCTACGTGTAGCCCCTGCGGCGAAGAGCGCCGGGCCCTTCGCTTCGGTGATCGTCTCGAGCGGAACGATTCGTACGTCGACGAAACCGGCGTCCGCCAGAAGTCCTTTCAACTGCTCTTCACCAAATCCCAGCCAGACATGTCCCATCTGCTGGCGATAGTCCTCGCGATCGTGCGGAAGCATGTCGCAGATCACGAGCCTGCCGCCTGGACGAAGCGCCCGGGCCGCCTCGCGGAGTGCCTCCCCGGGATCCGACAGGTGATGCAGGACGAGCATCAGCGTCGCCGCATCCAGCTCACCGTCGGCGATCGGGAGAGATTCCAGCTCGCCGCGCCGGACTTCTACGTTCGCATGATCGCGCAGCCGGCGTCTCGCGGCCTGAAGCATTTCCCCTGAACGATCGACCGCGATCACGCGCGTGACGAACGGCGCCAGCGCGGCCGCGACCTGGCCCGTTCCACTGCCGAAGTCGCCAACCGTCCAGCCAGGATCGAGTAACGCCGGTATCGCCTGCAGATACGAGGCGCGGCCGAACATCTCCTCGCGCAGCTTGTCCCACTGGCGCGCCGCCGACTCGAAGAACTCGCGCGACTTCGACTGCCGCTCCCGGATGATCGTCTTCAGCCGGCGGGCGTCCTGTGCGGCGGCGGTGCTGTCACCCACCTGCTCGCGCAGCAGCGTCCAGAGCCGCCGCGCCGCGGGTCCGCGGCCGTCGAGCATGAGGGTGTAATACCGGCTGGTGCCGTCGCGCCGGGAGGTCACCCAGCCGGCGTCGAGCAGCGTCTTGAGATGGCGGCTGACCGTGGACTGCGGCAGCTGGAGCACGCCGCACAACTCCGAGACCGTCAATTCATTCCGGTCGAGGAGCAGCAGCATCCGGCTCCGGGTGCCGTCCGCCAGCGTGCTCAGGTCGTCGAGGATTCCCGGCTGCGCCACCGCCATCAACGTGCATCCATCCGTATATCCGGATGAAGTGTTGCACGGAGCGGCGGGGCCTGTCAACGGCGATGACGCAAGACCTGCCCCGGCATGGCTTCCGTGAACGTGCCCTCCTGGATCACCAGCTGGCCGTTCACCAGCACGTACGACATGCCGGCGGCGAGCTGGTGAGGGTCGGTGTAGGTCGCGCGGTCCTCGACCTTCGCCGGATCGAAGATCACGATGTCGGCAGCGGCCCCTTCACGGATGACGCCGCGATCGCGCATCCCGAACACCATCGCCGGGAGGCTGGTCATCGAGCGGATCGCGTGCTCGAGCGTGACGGTTTCCCGCTCGCGCACGTAGCGGGAGAGCTTCCGCGCGAACGCCCCGTAGTTCCTCGGGTGGGGCTTCCCTTCACCCATCGCGACCAGTCCGCCGTCGCTCGACGTCATGGTGTACGGCTGCTTCATCAACTCGGCGATGTCGTCCTCCGACATGTTGAACGACACGATCGAGGGGGCCTGACGGGCGATCAGCTCCAGCGCAGTGAGCACCGGGGGCTGCTTCCGCGCCTCGGCAATCTGTTCCAGTGTCTGCCCCTCCAGCGACCGGTCCGGACGGTAATGCGCGATCTGAATGGCGGCCGCGCCTCCCCGCCGCCGCAGGTTCTCGGTCGCCACGCGTTCGGCGCGTTCGACGATGGCTCGTTCCTCCGGATTCAAGGTGTCGCGTGTCGCGAGCTGTTCGACCGTGGGCGCGGTCACGCCGTCGGGCAGCAGCGCGGCACGCAGGCTGGTCGACGAGGCCTCGTAGGGATACTGATCGGTGAAGACCTGGACGCCGCGGGTCCGCGCCGCCTCGATCCGGTGCGTGATCGCGTGCGCAAGCCCCCAGTTGTCGGGCCCGAGCGCCTTCGCATGACTGACGACGCCGATGGTGCCGGCTTCCTCGGCGATCCGGATCACCTCCTGCACCGCGGCGACGACGCCGATGTTGTAGTCCGCCTCGTCGCGGATGTGGCTGGTGTAGAGGCCGCCGAATTCCGCGGCGACCTTCGTCAGTTCGATGACCTCTTCGGTTTTGGCGTAGCTGCCCGGCGTGTAAAAGAGGCCGCTCGACAGTCCGAACGCCCCTTCCTTCATCGCCTGGCGGACCAGCGTCCGCATCTTCTCCAGCTCTTCCGGCGTCGGCTCCCGGTTCGCGCCGCCGATTACCGTGCTGCGTACGCGTCCATGCCCGATGAGCAGCGCGACGTTGGGTCCGATTCCTCCCGACTCGAGCGAGATCCGCTGCGCCGCGAGATCGACCGGGCCGCCGCCGTCGGGGTTGGCGACGATCGTCGTGACCCCCTGGGCCAGAAGCGGTTGCCCCTGCCGCAAGCCGGCGCGCGTCAGCCCTTCGGCCGCGTGCGAGTGGACGTCGATGAAGCCCGGTGCCACGATCCTGTCTCCCGCGTCGATCACGGTCTTCGCCGTCGCATCGCGCAACGCGCCGACCGCTTCGATCCGGCCGTTTCGGATCCCGATATCGAGCCGAATCCACGGATTACCCGATCCATCCATGACCCTGCCGTTCTGGATGAGAACATCGAAGGACGGCTGGGTGCCGGTCGCGGCCATCGAGAGAAGGCCCGCAACGACCAGAAAACAAACGGGCAGAAGGACACGTGTGCGCATGAGCGGCATTGTATCCGGCGGCGGTACGGGCTGTGCTATAGAGCCTCGGCATGACGAACGGATCGATGAACTTGAGCTTGCCGCGTGGCGAGAACAGCGTGTGGGACGAGCCCGGCTTCGCGGCCCGGCTGTCGGACTACGATCAGGACCAGTGGCTCGGCGTCGGGGCCGGATCACTCCTGACGTTGCTGGGCGCGAGACGGGGCGGCGTCGGCGGAGGCTTGCTCGCGCTCGCCGGCACCACCCTCGCGGTCCGTGCCGCGATGGGCCGGCACGACCTGCTGATAGCCCGCAACTGGATGGAACGGGCGCTTCGCGAGCGCGGATACATCACACCGGACGTCGTCACCGAGGCGTCCGAAGAGTCGTTCCCCGCCAGCGATTCACCATCGTGGACGTCGACGACCGCCGGCACCGAGAAAGCCGAGTAAGGGAGAGTACGCATGGAGAGGCTGGAACTGCAATTTCCTGAGGACGTGCGCGAGCAGCACGTCCGCGCCGGGCAGAACATCAGCGAGGCGGAGCGGTATGTCTCGATGGCCGCCGGCACCGGCCTGGCGCTCTACGGGATCACGCGCGGCAGTGCACGCGGATGGATCCTCGCCGGGCTCGGGGCGTGGCTCGTCAAGCGCGGCTACACCGGTCACTGTGACACGTACCAGTTGCTCGGCCTGAGCACCGCCGGCACAAGCCAGGACACCCGGCAGGCCCTCGGCGGGGCGGCCGGTGTCATCGTCGAAGAAAGCGTCGTCATCAACCGCCCGATCTCCGAGCTGTACCGGTTCTGGCGCAATCTCGAGAACCTCCCGCGGTTCATGTCGCACCTCGAGTCGGTCGAACGGATCACCGACACGCTCTCACGGTGGCGCGCCAAGGCTCCCGCCGGCAAGACGGTCGAATGGAACGCCGAGATCATCAACGAGGTTCCCGACCAGGTGATCGGCTGGCGTTCGATCGAAGGTTCGGATGTCGTCAGCGCAGGTTCGGTGAATTTCGACGAGCTGCCCGGCCGCGGCACGAAGGTCCGCGTGCGCCTGCAGTACAGCCCGCCCGGCGGCAAACTCGGCGACGCCGTCGCACGGCTCCTCGGCTCCGACGCCGCCACGCAGATCCGGCAGGATCTCCAACGCTTCAAGAATCTCGTCGAGACCGGGCAAGCTACTACGTAGCTTGCCCGGTCGGTGCTGGGTGCTGGGGTGCTGGTGCTAAGTGCCCGGGGGTGCTGGTGCTTGGTGCGGTGCTGGGTGCTAAGTGCCCAAGGGTGCTGGTGCTGGGTGCTGGTGCTGGGTGTCAGGTGCGCCGCACCAGCACCGGGCACGCCCGGCACGCAGCACCGAGCACTTCGGGCACCCAGCAGCCAGCACAGCACCCAGCACCGGGCACTTCGGGCACCCAGCACTCAGCACCAGCACCCAGCACCGCGGCCGAAGGCCGCGTTCTAGAGTTCGTTATTTGCCACGGCCGCCCTTTGAGTGAGGACGGTGGCGAACGAATCCGTCCATTTGGTTTCGCTCTGGCGGCCGCGCTTCAGGCGGTCGCCTTCGTTGCCCGCCGGGCCCGGCAGGGTCTCGTTGGCCAGCGTCAACAGATGCGCGGTGAGCCGGGGCGCGACGTGGTTCAGGCGGATCGCGAGCTTGGCCGGCCAGGTGATCGTCAGTTCGGGATCGCCGTAGCGGCACGCGTCGATGATCCTGCGCGCGGCGCGTTCGGCGGAGATCGTGATGCCGGGCATCGAGTCGGAAATCGCAAACCACGTGTACTCCCGCTCGTGCTGCCCCTTGAACTCGGCGTTCAGCGGACTCCCCGTCCGCATCAGTCCGGGCGTCACCGTCGTGACCCTGATCCCGTATTGCTGCAGTTCCGACCTGACGGAATCCGAGAGGCCGACGAGCGCGAACTTGCTCGCGCTGTAGGGGGCCAGGTGTGGCACCGCGATGCGGCCGCCGATCGACGTGACGTTCACGATCCGGCCGAAGCCGCGCCGCCGCATCGAGGGCACGCATTCGTACATCAGGTGCAGCGGCCCCCAGAAGTGCGTGGCCATCGCGTTCTCGAAGTCCTCCTCGGTCATGTGCTCCAGCGGCCCGACCTGAATCACGCCGGCGTTGTTGATCAGCACGTCCACCGCGGCCCACTTGTCGAGCAGCCGGTTCATCGCGTAGCGCACATCCGCACGGCGCCTGATGTCGCAGCGGAGCGTCATGACGTCCGCTTCGGCCGGGAACTGGTCCCGGGCGCGTTCGAGTTCCTCCGGGTCCCTCGCCAGCAGGCACACCTTCGCGCCTTCGGCCACGAGTTGCCGCGCCAGCACCAGGCCGAGCCCTCGCGAGCCGCCCGTAATGACGACCACCCTGCCTTCGAAACTGATTGCGTGACGGTTCCGGAACGCCTGGCGTGCCGCGAGCAGTGCGGCCGCACCAGTTCCCGCAAGCGCCAACGCCAATCTCCCCTGCCGCGTCATACCCGTTCCTCCACCAGACGTCGCAGCGTCACGGCGTCCCTGGGCGCGTGACCACCGACGTCATTGTTGAAATACGCGTAGACCTCGCACCCGCCACGGCGTTGATCGTGGAGCCACGCCGCCCAGCGATCCAGCCGTTCCTCGGGATATGCGCCGCTGTACGTCCCGGTAGCGCCGTGAAAGCGGACGTAGACGAACGGCCCGACGCGCTCCTGGCCGGTCGCCGAACCCTGCATGTCATGCAGACATCGCGCGACCCCATACCGTTCGAGCAACGCCGATACGTCGTCGGCATACCAGGTCGGCTCGCGGAACTCCAGGACGTGTTGCACGCCGTCCGGAAGCACTTGCAGAAAGTGCTCCAGCCTCACGCGGTCGAGTTTCCAATTCGGAGGCAACTGGTAGAGCACCGGACCAAGATGACGGCCCAGGCGCCGGATCCGGTCGAACAGCAGTTGGACGGGCGCCTCGGGATCCTTCAGCTTCTTCATGTGGGTGAGAAACCGGCTCGCCTTGACGGCGAACAGGAACCGCTCCGGTGCGCGCTCTGCCCAGCGGTCGAACGTGACCGCCTCAGGCAGGCGATAGAAGGAATTGTTGATCTCGACCGTGTCGAATCGGGCAGCGTAGTACTCGAGCCATCGGGCAGCCGGCACATCAGCGGGATAAAAGTCACCGCGCCAGTGCTTGTACTGCCAACCGGAGCACCCGATACGAGCGGGCGGCAGATCTGCCATCGAAGAGCCGATGGCAATCGACGTGCCTCTGCCGCGGGCAGGCGAAGCAGCTCGTCGGCCCCGGGGGGGTCTCTCTGGCGCGGCGTAAAGCCGCGCCCTACTCACGGCGCGGCGTAAAGTCGCGCCCTACTCACGGCGCGGCGTAGAGCCGCGCCCTACTCACGGCGCGGCGTAAAGCCGCGCCCTACTCAGAGCTTCGAGAATAGAACTCCCGCTCGGCCGTGAGCCAGTCGTCGAGCGCGTCCCCTTCGCCTCCGCCGCGGGCCAGATACAGTTCGTAAGCCCGCATCGCGATGCGTTCGCGATCCGGGACAGCCGCCGTCGTGTCGCCAACGGATTGCGGCGCCGTGTCGGCCGGCGTGTCAGCAAGTGCGGAGACGCTCTCGCGAGCCGCGGGAGAATTTTCGGGCGTATTCGACGCAGGTGCAGACGTCTGCTTCTTTCGCGTTTTCCGCATGCTCCCGATGTCCGCAAAGAGCATGCCCGGCGGCCTCACGCATAGCGGCGCACCTGTGACGCGCAGAACTCCGCAAAGGCCGTCACATCTCGTGGCGGGCTGGTGTGGTGCGCGCGTACGCCGTGGTCTTCAGGTGTAAAGCAGAACGTCAGCGTCAGGTCGAATGGCTCGAGGGCGCGCATCTGTCGATCGAACCACGACTGGGCATCCGGCCGCAGGCTGTCGGCCCAGCTCAGACCGGTTCGCACGTGCCTGACACCCAGGTCCTTCATCCACCGAACCGCATCGTCGAGCCGATGGTCCTCGAAATGGAACCATTGGCAGATCCCGAGCGCCGGCGTGAAGCGCGAAAAATGCTGCAGGGCTCGTTTCGGCGTGCCGTCCTCGCGCAGGAGCCCCATGTAAAAGTGGCGGTAGTACGAGGATCCCTCAGCTTCGCGGTGACGCGTGGTCGCAGGCCACGCGCGCGGCAGGTCGTAGAGGCTGTACCAATGGACGCGAGGCACGCGGCCGCCCAGCAGTTCGACGGTGCGTTGCAGGCCGAACTCCTGCACCTCTTCAGCGCCAAACGACGAGACCCCGACTTCCGACACCCAGATCGGCAGGTCGGTCACCGCATGGATCTCGTCCAGCTTCGATGGCCACTCGTGGATCTGCCAGTGGTTCCAGTCGAGCGGAAAGCCGTGCACCGCCAGGACGTCGACCACATCGAGCGCCCCGCAGCGCTCGAGCGTGGACACGAAGTTCGGATCGATCGGGGACATGCCGCCCATCACCTTCGTCAGCCCGGGCCGTTCCGCCGCGATCGCAGCCGACGCCGCACGCACCAGCCGGCCGAACGTGCACCATTCCGGATCGAGTTCGAAGTCCCAGTGAGACAGATTGTTGGGCTCGTTCCAGATCATCACCGCTTCGACCACGGCCACTCCCCTGTTCCACGGCGTTCGCCTCGCGCGTCACGGCGGCAGATGAAGACCTCCTCTTCGGGATGGTCGACGATCGAGAAACCTGCCGACCGGAGCATGGCCTCGGCGCACGCGCGGTTCGGCACCCACCAGTTGGTCGGGTCCCCCGCATATCGGTCCTCCACGAAAGACAGGCGCGGGTAGGCGGGATCGTCGAACGGCGTCGTCTCCGTGAAATCGTAGTCCTGCGCAAACGGCTTCACCTCGGGGCTGCCGCGGAGCATCGACTGGAAGACCATGAGGTCGCGGGTCACGTGCTCGTGGAGGATGTCGAGCGCGAGCAGCGGATACCGCAGGTGATACAGCACGCCCATGAAGAGGACGACATCGAAGCGTTCGTCGAGGCCGGGCAGGTCGTACACCGACATCTCGCGGAAATCGATATCGGCGCCGACCACCTCGGCGGCGAAGCGGGCCTGCGCGAGATACCGCGGATCGCTGTCGACCGCTACGACGCGATCGGCGCCGCGGCGTGTCATCTCGATCGCGTAGAACCCGCCGTTGCAGCCGATGTCCAGCACCGTCCGGCCGCGCAGGTCGGCCGGGATCGCGTGCGCGAACCGCTCCCACTTGACGCGTGGATAGTCGCCGAGAAAGTGTCGCGGCGCGGTGTGGACGCCGTGCAGGTCCAGGTTGTGGAACCAGTCGCCCAGCTCCGCGACGCGGCGCTCGATGTCTTCACGTGTCAGGGCTTCCGCGCTCACGAGGCCGTCCTTTCGAGCACTTCCGTCACGGCGCGCACCGCAGGAGTTCCGGTCAACTCGCGCACGTATCCTTCCAGCTCCGCAGCCCGGTGCGCCGACGTGTGTTCGTGGAGCACTCTGGCACGCGCCGCGCTTCCAATCGCGATCCGGTCTGCGTCAGGGATCTCTTTCAGGTACGTCAACGTTTGCTCCGGACCCATGGACAGCAGGATCTCCTGGCCAGCCACGAAGACCTCGTCGAGACCCGGCCAGGTATCGCTGATGATCGGCGTGGCGCACGCCGCCGCCTCGAAGAGGCGGACGCTCGGCGAGTAGCCGGCCGCGACCATGTCACGCCGCGTCACGTTCAGCGTGTAGCGGAGGCTGTTATAGAAGCGCCGGTGCAGGTCCGGCGCAAGGTGCTGAACGCGCTCCACGTTCGCCGGCCACTCGATGCCCTTCGGATATTGCGGTCCCGCCACCACGAAGCGGCCATCCGGCCACTTCCGGGCCGCGGCCAGCATCAGCCGCTCGAGCACCGGCTGCCGATCGTCGCTGTAGGTGCCGAGATAGCCGATGTCGTACGCCGGCGTCTGCGACGGGTCCGGCGTGTAGTGGTCGGCGTCGACCGAGCAATACAACGGTCTCGGCGCTCGCGCACCGTAGCGCTTCTTCAATGTGTCGAGGATGGGACCTCCGGTGAACGAAAGATACAGGTCGTAGGCGGGGATCTGGGTCTTCGACAAGTACTCGACGCCTCCCTCGAGCCGCGCCAGCGTGACCGGCGTGTCGATGTCGTAGAACGCCGTCACGCCGCGCGCCTCCCGAAGGACGATGTCGCCGATGGCAATACCTTCCGGCACGTACGACCCGACGATGACCAGATCGGCGGACCGAATCTCGTCGAGGTGCGCGGCGAGATCGTCGACATCCTGGTAGATGATCGTGCGGCAATACGGCGGTGACGGCAGGTCACGGTTGTGCTCGTACCAGTAGGCATTCCGCTCGAGGAACAGCACGTCGTGGCCGCGCGCCGCGAGCGCCCTCACGAGCGCGCGATACGTGGTCGCGTGCCCGTTGCCCCATGACGACGTGATCGACAGGCCGAGGATGACGATTTTCATACCGTGAGCTGTTCCTCCACGCGGGTCCCCCGCAGGCCGGCGACGATCGCGAGCAGTTCATCGGCTCGTCTCGCGCACGTGTGATGCTCGCGGACCGTTTCGAGCCCGTTCCTGGCCAGGGAAGCGGCAAGCGCCTCGTCGTTGAGCACGTCGCGCAGCGTCCGCTTCATCGCTTCAGGGGACCGGACCTGCAGGTAGTCGATACCGGGACGGAACAGACGTTCGACGTCATCCCACCAGCACGAGACGAGCGGGATCCCGCAGGCGAGCGCCTCGAACACGCGAATGGTGGGAATGCCGGGCAACGCCTCGACGTACGGACGTCTGGGGATGTGAACGGTCACCCGGTACCGCGCGAACACCTCCGGCACGCGGTAGTTCGGCAACCATCCCCCATACTCGATCCCTGCCTGCTGCAGCTCCGCGCGGGCCTCGCTCGGATACCGGACGCCGTGAACACGCGTACGCAAACGCAAGCTCCTCACGGGGCCGACCAGGTAATCCCGAATCTCCTCCGTCCGCTCGTCGTCACCCCAGTTGCCGATCCAGACGAGGTCGCCGTCCCGTGGTGCGGATCGCGGCGTGAAGACGCGCGTGTCGGCCGCTTCATGCCAGGTCCAGGCACGCCGGGACCATCCGAGCGCGACGTAGCGCTCCCGGATCACCTCGCCGAACGCGAGGACGCCATCGTAGGCATCGAGGTCGTACGAACCCATCGCCTCGGGCTCCGTGACGGACCGATGGTGCGTATCGTGGAACAGCAGGCTGTAGCGCCCGCCGCTCGCGCGATGGCGCCCGATCGCGGCCACGAGTTCAGGCGCGTTCCACTCGTGCACGAGCACGAGGTCCGCCCCGTCCAGCGCTTCGGCCACGTCGAGCGTCGTCCGGTCGTAGCGTGTGATCTGCAGGTGCGGGTAGAACTCCCTCACGCCCTCGAGCGCACCCTGGCCAACATCCAGGAGGAGGTTCGCAGCGCTCCAGGCGTCCCGGGGCTCATAGACGTGGATGTCGTGCCCCCGCACCTGCAGTTCGGTGACCACGCCGCGCAGGAAGTGCGCGTTGCCGTGGTTCCAGTCGGAAAGAAGCGAATGACAGAAGAGGACGATGCGCATGGCAGTCAGAGGACCTCCGACGGCCGGCTGATCTCGCGGGTGAATGGCGGCGCCGCGTCCGACAGGAGCGCGATCGCTTCGCGGTAGCCGCGGACGGTGCCCACGTCCACATAGGAGCTGCCGGCCCGCACGCCGCGTGCGACGCCTCCGGCCGCCAGCCAGGAATTGACGAGCGTGCCGACGTATTCATCACGGCAGCCGCGCGCGCACCAGTGCGCGTGCAGGTCGGCGAGGATCGCCCCAGGCATCTTGAACGCGCCCCACACCCAGTGGGAGTCGGCCCCCTGCTTCTTCACCTGGATCTCGCGCACTCGTTCGCCGTCCTCGAGCACGACCGCATCGAACAGCTCCGGGCTCTCGACCGGAAACAGCAGGAACGACAGCTCGTCGTCGGGCAGCTCGCGCAGCGCGTCATCCGGGAACCAGATGGTGTCGGGCAGCCCGATCAGCACCTGTTCGTCAGGAGCGATGAGCGGAAGCGCCGTGAAGATCGCGTCACACAGGCCCGCGGCCTGCGGTTGCACGGCGTAGAACGCGCGTGCCGAGAACACGCCGCCGCCGTAGTACTCGAGGATGTCGGACTTGCCGGGCGAGATGACGAAACACAGTTTGTCGGCGCCGCCGAGCACCAGCCGTTCGATCAGGTATTCGCTGACGGCGCGGGGCCGGTCGCGATCCCCGTCACGCCGGCTCCCGACCGGCAGCAGCTCTTTCGAGAATGCCAGCGGTTGCATCCGGCTGCCCTGCCCTGCCGCTGGAACGATGCCCCACATTGGTGTCCCCCACAATTCGTTCGAATTCCCGCGCGCGAACATCGGCGGTGTGACAGTCGAGCGCGCGCTCCATGGCGCGTGCCGCGATCCTGCGCCGCTGCGCCTCGCTCGACTCGAGCGCGCCGAGCACATCGCCGGCCGTCCGGGCGATCACGATCTCTTCGTCCGGCGTGAAGAACGCGTCGAGCCCTTCCCAGCCGTCAGTCACGATCGGCGTGGCACAGGCCGCGGCTTCGAAGAGCCGTCCGGACGGGCAATACCCGAGCGCGGCCATCGGCCCGCGCGTGATGTTCAGCGTCCACCTGGACGACGAGTAGAAGGCCGAGTGCTCGGCGGGTGGCAGGTGCCACAGGTACCAGACCGATGCCGGCCACGCGAAGTCCTGTGGATACTGAGAGCCGGCGAGCACGAACCGATCGGCGGGACGCCGTCGCGCCGGCTCGAGGAACAGTTCGTTCAGCGCGTCCTGACGATCGGCTGCGTAGGTGCCGATGTACGACAGGTCCGCGCGATAACGCGGGTTCTCGGGGACGCGGTGATGGACGGCAGGGTCGACACTGCCGTACAGCGGCACGACCCGGCGGGCGCCAAGCCGCGCCGCGACCTGGTCGAGCGACCGTCCGCCGGAGTAGCTGCAGACGACGTCGAAGCCACCGAGACCGTCCTCCGGGATGTACGCGGGATGGCCGCCGGCATCGAGCGTGTGCAGCGTGACCGGCGTGTCCATGTCGTAGTACGCCTTGACCGGCACGTCCGACCCGAGCACCAGCGAGCACGCCTCTCGCGCGTCGGCACAGAACGAGGTGACCAGTCCGACGTCGGCGCCCTTCAGCTCTTCACGTGCGTGCCGCCATGTCTCGGTCCAGTCCATATAGAGGTACAGGTCGCATCCTTCCGGATCGATCGTGTCGCGATGCGACGCGTAGTACGGCACGTCGCGCTCGAAGAAGGTGACGTGGTGCCCGCGGGCGCCGAGTGCGCGGCAGAGCCCTCTCCACAACGTCGCGTGGCCATTACCCCACGACGAACTGATGGTCAGTCCGAAGACGACGATCTTCATGCCGCGGCCCGTTCCCCGAGGAGCGCTTCCAACTGGAGCACCCGCTGGTCGTAGGTGTGTTCGGCAAGGACGCGCCGGCGCGCCGCCGCGCCGATCTCCGCTGCTCTGGCGGCGGAGAGGGCGGCGACGTGCGCGGCGACCTCCTCGCCGTCCCGGGCCACGAGCACTTCGCGTCCGGGTTCCAGGAACAGTTCGATGCCGTCCCAGGCGTCGGTGATGAGGCACGCGCCGGCGCCTGCGGCCTCGAAGACCCGCGTGGCCGGCGAGAAGCCGTAACGCGCCATGCTCTCCCGGCTGATGTTCAGCACGGCTCTCGGCGTGACGTTGAACGCGTTGTGATCGGCGGTATACACGTGGCCGACGTACGTGACGTTCCCGGGCATCGCCTTGTCGTGCCAGCCGTTTCCCCCGAGCAGGAAGCGAGCGTGCGGCGCACGCGAGGCAGCCGAGAGGAAGAACTCGTCGACACGGACCTCACGATCCGGCAGGCGATTGCCGAGGAACCCCAAATCGGCGGCAAACCGCGGATCCGGTGGCACGGGATGGTGCGTCGACGGATCGAGCGCGTTGTAGATGGGCACGCACAGCCTGGCGCCAACCGTTTCATAGGCGCGGACGACCGGATCGCCGCCGCCGTACGTGAGCACCATGTCGTACTGCGGGATCAGCGCGCGGAGCGGATCGCCGGGGTTGCCGCGCAACCGATCGAGCGTTGCCGGCGCATCGACGTCCCAGAAAATCGCGAGCGCGCCCGGACGCCTGGCCTCGAGAATCGCACGCTCGAGAAGCTCGTCGAACACCCCGACACCGCTCGTCTTGACGAGGATGTCGGCCTCACGCGCCCGCTCCACCATCCGCAGCGCGTCATCGTCGCTCCGCGACGGATAAACCACGACCGTCGCCCACTCGGGATCGGGGATGTCGCGGTGCTTCTGGCGCTCGTAGGCGTCGGGCTCGTAGAACGTGACGTCGTACCCGCGCGCATGAAGCGCACGGACGATCCCACGGTAGTAGGTCGCGGCGCCGTTCCAATACGCGGACACGAGACTGGACCCGAAGAAGGCAACGGTTGGTTTCATGTCACGTCCGCCGGTGCGAGAAGGTCGTCGTAGCCTTCGAGATAACCATCGGTCATGGTTTCCACGGTGAACCGTGCGCTCCGTTCCCGCGCACGAGATGCCAGCCACTCACGCTGGTCGTCGTCGTGGATCAGGGATTCGATCGCGCGCGCAAGCGCGCGCCGGTTGTCGGGCGGGACGAAGAGCGCCGCGCCATCCCAGTTCTCGCGAAGCGTACGGATGTCGCCAAGGACCAGCGCGCAACCGGCTGCCGCCGCTTCGAGCACGGAGAGGCCAAACGGTTCGTAGCGCGCCGGGAGGGCATAGATGGCTGCGCGCTGGTACCACTGCTGAAGTTCATCTGGCGCGAGTGGGCCGAGCCAGTGGACCGCTCCCGATCCGCCGAACGTCCCGGACGGCCCCGCCGGATCGCCGGCGACGAACGTCGGCCAGGAGATGCCGGACGCCGCCGCACAGAGCGCCTCGATGTTCTTCGCCTCGTCCCACAACCGCCCTGCCGCGAGCACGAGCGGCTCTTTCGACGACGACTCGAGATGCGCGCTGACGGCGCGCGAGCCGTTCGGGATCACGCGGCTGCGAGGAACATCGCCATACTCTGCGTGGAGCCCGTCGAGCAGCGCCATCGTCGGCGTGACCACGACGTCGGCCGCCGACAACCCTTCGGAGACCCGGTCGGTGTACTCGTTCCATTCCGCGGGCGCGCCGGTTCCGTGAACACCGCGCCACCACGTCCTCACGCACGAGTGCCCGGCGACCATCACAGGCGCCGGCCACGGCAACGCGGCGTGACAGAAGCCGTTCAGATGGATGACATCTGGTTCCAGGCGTTCCGCCAGCGACAGCAGCCATCCGCCTGCGCGATCGACGTCGTCCCACGACGATGGCATCCATTCCAGGCGATACGGTCCTTCGACGACATCGAGACCGCGGCGGCGCGCGTCCTCGCGCCGGGCTTCGGAGAGCGCCGGCCCCATGACGGCGACCGTGACGTGCACGCCACGCGCCTGGAGCCCGGACGCGAGATCGGTCGCGTACGACCACACGCCGCCGACACAATCGGCGGTCATCAGCACGCGCCGGACCGGCGGATGGTCACCGTGCATCAGCACCATGCAGCTCCAGTTCTGAAAGCGGACGCGGCCGGGCGTCCTGGATGTCGCTGAACTCGTCGTAGCGCGAGAGGTAGTGGTCCATTGCCCGTTCCCACGCGAGATCGTCGGGCGCGCCCCACAACTTCGCGTAACCCGGGGATCCGGGATACGGGAACATCGGGACCGGCTTGTTCGCCCAGACGCCATGGGCCTGGAGCCGGGTCCGCCACGCCTCGACCTCGGCCGGGTCGTCCGTGCCCGACTCGAGCAGGTTCGCCTGCACGAACGGAACGTGCCGCCTGGCGTGGATCAAGCGATCCGCCAGTTGCTCGGTGGTGAGGCGGCTTCCCTTGTCGAGCAGGTTCCGCCCTTCGACCGTGATGCTCTCCACGCCGGCTTCGATCGACACGCAGCCGGCGCGCCCGAGCAACTCGAGCATCGGCGGCGTCCAGAGATCGATGCGGGTCTGCACACCGAAGGTGATGGCCCGCGGCACCAGCGCTTCGAGCAGTTCCTTGTTGGGCAGGAAGATCTCGTCGATGAAATAGATGTATTCGACCCCTTCTGCGATGAGGCCATCGACCTCCTCGAGGATCACGTTCAGCGGACGCTTGCGGTAGTCGTTCCGGAAGTTGTCCTTCGCACAGAAGCTGCAGTGATAGGGGCAGCCTCGCGAGACTTCCATCTCGGCGCCGGGCCGCTCGGGCGTCTTGTCGAAGCGATGATGATGGTGGCGGTGCCGTTGCAGATCTGTCGCCGCCCAGCGAAGGGCGGGGAGCGTCGACATGTCGCACTGATGCACAAGCCCCTGCACCCGCACGCCACCCGCGTCGCGGCGTGCAAGCGAGTCGATCGCTCCCCATTCACGCTCGTCCGCCGCGAGCCGCGGCAGGATGTCCTCGCACTCGCCGAGGACGGCCGCGTCCGCCTCCAGCTTCCGCAGTGTGGCGGCTGGCGTACTGGACGCATGCGGTCCGACGACGATCCGCAGGCCTGAGATGCCATCGAGGGCGCGCATCGTTTCCTGCGGCACCCGCAGCTCGGGCGGCGCGCACCGCCAGAAGAGGTAACTGGGTGCGGTCGTGATCACGATCCGGTCCGGCGCGAAGCCGGCCACGCGCACGCGCACCTCGCCGTGCGGCAGATCATGCAGTTGCGCATCCACGAGGAGCACGTCGTGGCCGTCGGCCTCGAGCAGCGCGCGTGCGTAGCCGTATTCGAGCGGCAGGTGCGGATCGCGGCAGCCGAAATAGATGCTGCCGTCGAACGTCCAGTTCGGGTTGATGAGCGCGAACTTCATGACGCCCTGCCTGCAACCGCCGCAGCCGGCGTCGTCGCCACGCCCGACTCGAGCAACCACGCCATCAGCCGTTGAACACCATCGGCCACGGGAACCCGAGCGCGCCACCCTGTCAGTTCCTCGAATGCGGTGGTGTTCGAGACGTAGTAGCGCTGGTCGGCGGGACGCCAGGGTTCGAGATCGTAGAGCGGCTCTGTGCCGGTCAGCCCGCCAATGAGGTCGAGCAGCTCGAGGAGGCTGATGGTGTTCGCCGGACCGCCCCCGATGTTGAACGCCCGCCCTCCCGTAACGTCGATGCGCTCGTGCGCCAGCATCATGGCGTTGACGAGATCGTCGACGAACAGCACGTCGCGGACCTGCATGCCATCCCCGTAGAGCGTCAGCCTGGTCCGCTTCAGCGTCTGGATCAGAAAGTGCGCCACCCAGCCCTGGTCCTCGGTCCCGAACTGGTGCGGGCCGTAGATGCAACTCATGCGGAACACAGCTGCCGGCAGGTCGAACGTCCGCGCGTAGTCGAGCACGTACTGATCCGCGGCCCCTTTCGAACAGCCGTACGGACTATGGAAGTCGAGGGGGCAATCCTCGGCAATCCCGTTCGCACTGATGGACGGATCCGCGGGCTCGTACCGGCGTCCTCGCCCGACGAGGTGGACGTCATCGAGGTTGCCGTACACCTTGTTGGTGGAGGTGAAGAGAACGCTCGGCGGCTGATCCATCGCGCGGACGGCTTCGAGCAGATTGAGCGTGCCGCGCGCGTTCACGTCGAAATCGAGGAACGGATCCACCAGGCTCGTCGTCACCGCGACCTGCGCGGCAAAGTGGAAGACGCGCTGCACGCCGCCTACGGCGCTCGTGAGCGCCGGCCGATCGCGCACGTCGCCGACGAGGGTCTCGACCCTGGCGCCATGCCGGGAGACCAGCCAGCGGACGTTCTGCTCGACACCGGCACGCGAGAGGTTGTCGAAGATCCGCACGCGCCAGCCGTCACGCAGCAGACGGTCGGCCACGTTGGTCGCGATGAAGCCGGCGCCACCGGTGATCAGTGCGACTCCCTCGCGGGACGGCCTCGACGCACCAACGATTTCTGGTCCTTTCATACCGTGAGCCCCCTTGCCGCCAGTTCCCGGCTCGCCTCCGCCACCCGATCCTCGGCGGCCTGATCCCCGAGCCATTCCGCCAGTTCGATCATTCCGTCCTCGATGCTCACGGCCGGCTCGTAGCCGAGCGTCGCGCGCGCCTGCGAGATGTCGGCAAAGCAGTGGCGGATGTCGCCGACGCGATACTTCCCGCTGATGTCCGGCTCGATGTCCTTGCCGAGAATGCCGCGGACGAGTGACGCCACTTCGCGCACGGTGATCGCGTGTCCGCTCCCGACGTTGAAGGCTCGCCCGGCCGCCTCCGGCACCTGCAGGGCGAGGCGGCAGGCCTGCACGATGTCGTAGACGCTCACGAAATCGCGGCGCTGCCCGCCGTCCTCGAAGATCAGCGGCGCGTGGTCGTTCAGCAGACGGGACGCAAAGATCGCGAGCACACCGGTGTACGGGTTCGACAACGCCTGCCGCGTGCCGAACACGTTGAAGAAGCGGAGCGCCACGGTGGGGATGTTGTAGGCCCGGCCGACCATCAGGCACATCCGCTCCTGATCGAATTTCGAGAGCGCGTAGACCGACGACAGCGCGGGAGGCTTCGATTCGGGCGTAGCCACCGGCGTCAGCGGCGCACCGGTCTCGTCGTGCAGTTCCCAGTCGCCCCGCCGCAACTGCTCGATCGGACGTTCGACGCCGGGGATGCGCGAACCGTCCGGCGCCTCGTACATCCCTTCACCGTAGATGCTCATGCTGGATGCGACCACGAGTCGCTCGACCGGCCGCTCGATCAGCGCTTCGAGGAGCACTGCGGTCCCGAGATTGTTCGTCGAGGTGTAGTGCGCAATCTCGTACATGCTCTGCCCGACGCCGACGGAGGACGCCAGGTGAAACACCGCGTCCACACCGCCGAGCGCCCGGCGAACCGCGTCGGCATCGCGGACGTCACCGCGGATCAGCTCGACGTCGCGGTGAAGATACGCCGGACGGTCGACCGCGCCGTGCACTTGCGGTGAGAGGTTGTCGAGCACGCGCACGCGATGGCCGCGCTGAAGACAGTCGTCCGCGAGGTGGGATCCGATGAAACCCGCTCCTCCCGTGATCAGAATCTGCATCGAAGGTCTCGTCCTTTCCCCCTGCGAGGTTCCGCGTGGTGCCGCACTTGCTTACGGACCGGGAGGGTAAGTAGCAAAGGCAGTTCCACTGCGCGCCACGTCGCGCATTACCGCAGAGTCGCGCATGGCCATATGCGCGGATGCGCGTATTCGGATATGCACGCTTTCTCAAGTGAACAGATCGAGCTCATCGCGGCGAGGTCGCGCGCACTCGGTGATGGCACGCGGATCCGCATCCTCATCGCGCTCGAGGGAGGCGAGCAGGCAGTGGGGCAGATCGCTGAAGCCGTGGGCACGCAGCAGTCGACCGCGTCCAAGCACCTCCAGGTGCTCTTTCACGCCGGGCTCGTGCATCGGCGGCGCTCGGCCGCCACAGTGCTCTACCGGATCAGCTCACGTCAGCTGTTCAGATGGTTGCGATACCTCGGCGGACGCCGCGAGTTCAAGCGTTCGACACGCCCGCGTACAGGAACCGTACGCGCGCCGGACACCGTCACCGCCTCAACCCGTCGCGGACGTCGATGAACCAGGTTCCACAGACGATCGTGCTGCTCATCCGCCACGCGCACACCGACGCCGTCGGCGAGTGGCTCGCCGGGCGAAGCGACGATGCTCCGCTGAACCAGGTGGGGCGTGCGCAGGCCGAACGGTTGCGCACGCGGCTCACGGCCGTCGACGTTGCCGCGATCTATTCCAGTCCGATGCAGCGCGCGATCGAGACCGCCGGCCCGCTTGCGCGTGAACGCGGCTTACGCGTCCTGCCGAACCTCGATCTGATGGAAATCGACTTCGGCGACTGGACCGGCGAGCGGCTGTCGACGCTCGACGCCGATCCGCGATGGACCCGCTTCAATCGGCTCCGTTCTTTGGCGGCCATCCCGAACGGCGAGCGGGCGATCGACGTCCAGGCGCGCGTCGTGCGGGCGCTCGAAGAGGCGCGGATCAAGCACCCGAACACGACCGTGGCCTTCGTCACCCACAGCGACGTGATCCGCCTTGCCATCCTTCATGTGGCGGGCGCGCCGATCGATTTCATTCACCGCTTCGACATCGCCCCCGCCTCGATCACGGCCGTCGCGCTCGGCGAAAGCCACGCGACGCTCCTGTACGTCAACGACCGTCCTGAGCGAACCTCCTGACACACAAAACAGCGCGGCGCGCCCAACGGACTCATCCGCGGGCCGAGCCATTGGACGATTTCTCCAGCAAATCCGCTTCGTCACGATGGTAAGTAGCTTGCAGCGCTCGTCCGTATGATCGCCGTGCGGGTCTGTCCCGCCCTGATCGCCGCCGCTCTACTGGCGGCCTGCTCTGCGCAGGAAGGACAGAATCAAGGCTCCACCGCCGCTGCCGCGGGCTCCACATCAGGACGACTCACCGAAACAGCACGAGACCAGGACCCCGGCTGGCCGATGGTCCCCGGCGACTACGCGAACACCAGGTTCAGCCGTCTCGATGAGATCAACACCGGCAACGCGAACCAGCTGAAGGTGGCGTGGACCTTCTCTACTGGGGCGATCGGCGGTCACGAAGCGGCCCCGCTCGTCATCGGCTCGACGATGTATCTCGTCAGTCCGTTTCCGAACTTCGTGTTCGCGCTGGACCTGTCGCAGCCCGGGGCGCCGCTCAAGTGGCGGTACGACCCGAAGCCGCTGGCCGCCGCCAAGGGTGTCGCCTGCTGCGACGTCGTCAATCGCGGCGCCGCCTACTGGAACGGCTCCATCATCTTCAACACGCTCGACGGCCGCACGATCTCGCTCGACGCGAACACCGGCGCGCTCCGGTGGGAAGTCCAGCTCGGCGACATCAACCGCGGCGAGACGATCACCATGGCGCCGCTGGTCGTCGGCGACAAGGTGTTCGTCGCCAACAGCGGCGGCGAGTTCGGCGTGCGAGGCTGGCTCACCGCGCTCGACGCGGCAACGGGCACACAGGCGTGGCGCGCCTACAGCACCGGGCCCGATGCCGACGTTCTGATCGGCCCGGAGTTCAAGCCTTTCTACGAGATGGATCGCGGTCAAGACCTCGGCGTGACGTCCTGGCCACCAGACGCGTGGAAGATGGGCGGCGGCACGGTGTGGGGATGGCTCTCGTACGATCCCGACCTGCGGCTCCTCTACTACGGCACCGCGAACCCCGGCCCGTGGAACCCGGAGCAACGTCCGGGTGACAACAAGTGGACCTCGGGGATCTTCGCGCGGGACCCCGACACGGGCAGCGCCAGGTGGTTCTACCAGTTCAGCCCGCACGATCTCTACGACCACGATGCGGTGAACGAGAACATCCTGCTCGATCTCCGGATGAACGGCAGCACCCGCAAGGTGCTCGTGCGGCCGGAGCGCAACGGCTACATCTATGTGATGGACCGCGCGAGCGGCGAGGTGCTGTCGGCGACGCCGTTCGTGCACATCACGTCGAGCAAAGGGGTCGACCTGAAGACCGGGCGGCTCATTCCGGTGAAAGAGAAGGAGCCTCGCGAGAACATTGTCGTCCGCGACATCTGTCCGGCCGCGCCCGGCGCCAAGGACTGGAATCCGTCGTCGTTCTCGCCGAAGACCGGGCTCCTCTACCTTGGCCACAACAACCTTTGCATGGACTTCCAGTCGATGGAGGTCAGCTACATCGCGGGGACGCCGTATCTCGGGGCGAACGTGGTCTACAAGGCCGGCCCCGGAGGGCACCAGGGGTTGTTGACCGCATGGGATCCCGTCGCAGCCAAGCCCTCGTGGGCGATCACGGAGAAGTACCCGGTGTGGAGCGGCACGCTCGCGACGGCAGGCGACGTCGTGTTCTACGGAACGATGGAGGGATGGTTCAAGGCGGTCCACGCGCAGACGGGTGAGGTCCTCTGGCAGTTCAAGACCGGCTCCGGGATCATCGGGCAACCGATCACCTACCGCGGACCGGACGGGCATCAATACGTCGCGATCTTCAGCGGTATCGGCGGGTGGCCCGGCGCAGTCGTGGTCAACGACCTCGACACGCGCGACGCCACGGCGGCGGCCGGGTGGGGACAATCGATGCGCGACCTGAAGAACGACACCTCGCGCGGCGGGACGCTCTACGTGTTCACGGTGGAGGGCCGATGAACGCCCAACGCCCAAAGGGCCAACTTCCAAGGGGCCAACTCCCAAGGGGCCAACTCCCAAGGGGCCAAGGTCCAAAGGACCAAGGCCCAAGGGACCAACGCACAACTCCTTGGTCTTTGGTCTTTGGCCTTTGGGAGTTGGCCCCTTGGCCGTTGGCCCGTTGGCCTTTGGCCCGTTGGCAGTTGGCTCTTTGGGCGTTGGTTCTTTGCGGCGCTTGCGGCGCTTGCGCCGCGGCGCCGCCACTGCGGGTGTGTGCGGATCCCAACAACCTGCCCTTCTCCAACGACCGCGGGGAAGGGTTCGAGAACAAGCTCGCGGAGATGATCGCCGCCGAGACGGGAGCGAGGGTCGAGTACACCTGGTGGGCGCAGCGGAGGGGCTTCGTGCGCAACACGCTGCGCGCGGGCGAATGCGACGTCCTGATGGGCGTTCCGACGGAGTACGAGCTGGCGGAGACCACGCGTCCGTACTACCGGTCCAGGTACGTGTTCGTGACCCGCAAGGATCGCTCGCTGCAACTGCGATCGCTCGACGACCCGCGCTTGAAGGAGCTGCGGATCGGCGTGCAGATGATCGGCGACGATTTCTCGAACAGTCCGCCGGCCCATGCGCTGAGCGCGCGCGGGATCGTCCGCAACGTCGTCGGCTACTCGGTTCTGGGCGACTACTCCCAGCCCAACCCGCCGGCGCGCATAGTCGACGCCGTCTCGTCCGGGGATGTCGACGCCGCCCTCGTCTGGGGTCCACTCGCCGGGTACTTCGCGCGGCGGGAACCGGCGATGCTCGAGCTGTCCACGATTGACACGGCAGCCGATTCCCCCATGCGTCCGTTCGCGTTCGATATCTCCATGGCGGTGCGGCGGGGCGACACAGAGCGCCTCGCGGCGCTCGAGGACTTCATCGAGCGGCGGCGCGCCGACATCGATCGCCTGCTGGACGAGTACGGCGTGCCGCGCCTCACGACGCATCGGAAGGCGGACGCGAGATGAGGCTTCGACTTTTGATCGTGTCTCTGCTTCTGCTTTCGAGCGCCGCGTGCGAGCGCGAGGAGCGGCGCTACCAGGAGCCTCCTGCCGCCTCGCCGCCTCCAACGTCCACTCGGGTCAGCGCACTCGAACCCGGCCTGCCCACCGCGGAACCACCCACCCCGAGCCCCTACCAGGAAAACGCCTACGGCATTGCCGAAGGCAAGCGGCTGTACACCGCGTTCAACTGCAACGGCTGCCACGCCATGGGCGGCGGCGGTATCGGGCCCGCGCTCATGGACGACAAGTGGATCTACGGCTCCGCACCCGACCAGATCTACTCGTCGATCTCGCAGGGACGACCGAACGGAATGCCGACGTTCGGCGCGCACGTGCCGTCGCAGCAGATCTGGCAGCTCGTCGCCTACGTGCAGTCGCTCAGCGTGCAGGTTCCACGCGACGCCATGGGCAGCCGGTCCGACGATCTCAACGCGCGGCAGCCCGATCTTCGGCTGGACCGCCTGCCTCCCCGCTGGACGGGTCATCGCTGATGCCGGCGATCATTCAATCCGCGCTTCACCCGGCCGGCCCACAGGCCGCGAGCATCAGCAATCTGTGGTGGCTGATGTTCTGGACCTGCACCGCCGTCTACGTCGTCGTGATCGGCGTGCTCGTGGTGGCGATCTCGCGGCGCGGACGCGAGCCGCTGGGGCCCACGAGCGAGCGCCACTTGCTGCGATCCGTCGTCGGCGCGACGGCGTTAACAGTGGTGATCCTCTTCGGCCTGCTGTTCGCGAGCGTCGCGACCGGAAGGGCCGTCGCATCGCTCGGCTCCGCGGAAGCGCTGGTCATCGAAGTCACCGGCAACCAGTGGTGGTGGGACGTCACCTACGACAATCCGAATCCCTCGCTACGAGTGCGAACGGCCAACGAACTCCACATCCCAACCGGACGGCAAATCCGCGTGCAACTCAGTTCGAACGACGTCATCCACAGCTTCTGGGTGCCCAACCTTCACGGCAAGATGGATCTGATTCCCGGACGGCAGACCGCCCTCTGGCTCCAGGTCGACACACCGGGGATCTATCGAGGGCAGTGCGCCGAGTACTGCGGACTTCAGCACGCGCACATGGCGCTGACGGTCGTGGCTGAATCGCCCGGCGATTTCGAGCGGTGGATCGTGGGGCAACGGCAGCCTGCGCCAGATCCCTCGAACAGCGAGCAGCAGCGTGGACGCGACATCGTCGAGCGTGGCCCGTGTGCGATGTGTCACGCCGTCTCGGGCACCGCTGCCGGCGGCCGGACGGCCCCGGACCTCACGCACTTCGCGACTCGCAGCACCATCGCCGCCGGCGTGGCGCCGAACACGCCCGGCTACCTCGCCGGCTGGATCGCGGACCCGCAGCATCTGAAACCGGGGTCCAGGATGCCGGCGACCGGTCTGTCGGGCGAGGACCTCCAGGCCGTTCTGGCCTACCTGGAGACGCTGCGATGAACGAGGCCCCCACGAGCGATCCGCGCCTCGCCCCTGCGGCCCTCGCGCAGGAGGCGCGGGTGCTCTCCCACACCTGGCGTGAACCGTCAGGCGTGATCGGCTGGTTCTCGCGCATCGATCACAAAACGACCGGCCGCCGTTTCATCATCACGGCCTTCACGTACTTCGTCTTCGCCGGATTGCTCGCCGCGGCGATGCGGCTGCAGCTCGCGCGGCCGGACAGCACGCTGATCGGGCCGGACCTGTACAACCAGATCTTCACCGTGCACGGCACGACGATGATGTTCCTGTTTGCGGTGCCGGTGGTGCTCGGGTTCGGGATCTACTTCGTGCCGTTGATGGTCGGCGCCAGGGCGATCGCCTTCCCGCGCTTATGCGCGTTCTCGTACTGGATGTTTCTCTTCAGCGGTCTGTTCCTCTACGGGATGTTCCTGCTGAACATCGGTCCGGATCGTGGGTGGTTCAGCTACCCGCCACTCTCCGGCCCCGAATACGGCATCGGCAAACGCGCGGACGTCTGGGCGCAGCTGGTGACGTTCACCGAAACATCCGGTCTCGCCGTTGCCGCATGCCTGATCGTCACGATCTTCAAGCTGCGGGCGCCCGGCATGGCGCTGAACCGGATGCCGCTCTTCGTCTGGGCGGAACTGGTCACCGCCTTCATGGTGGCGTGCTCGATGCCGTCCGTCGTCGTCGCGAGCGGGACGCTGATCCTCGACCGCCTCGTCGGCACGCACTTCTACAACTACGCGGAAGGGGGAGATCCGCTGCTCTTTCAGCATCTCTTCTGGTTCTTTGCCCATCCTGAGGTCTACATCATCTTCCTGCCTGCCCAGGGGATCGTGTCGACGATCCTCGCCACGTTCACCGGACGGCCGGTCTTCGGCTACATCGCCCTGGTGTTGTCGCTCGTCGCCACCGCGTTCATCGGATTCGGCGTCTGGGTCCACCACATGTTCACCACGGGCCTGCCGCAGTTCGCCACCAGCTTCTTCACGGCCGCCAGCATCATGATCGTGGTGCCGAGCGGGGTGCAGATCTTCTGCTGGATCGCCACGCTGTGGTCCGGACGCCCCCGCTTCGATACGCCCATGCTCTACGTCCTGGGATTCTTCCAGGTGTTCATCATGGGCGGCCTGACCGGCGTGATGCTCGCGTCGGTGCCGCTCGACTCGCAGGTCCACGACACCTTCTTTGTCGTCGCGCACTTCCACTACGTGCTGATAGGCGGCTCGCTGTTCCCCCTGCTCGGAGGGCTGTTCTACTGGTTCCCGAAGATGACCGGGCGGATGCTCAGCGAACGCCTCGGGAAGACATCGTTCTGGCTGCTGCTGATCGGCTTCAACACCACCTTCTTCCCGCAGCACATCCTGGGATTGATGGGAATGCCGCGCCGCGTCTACACCTACCCCGTCGAGATGCAGTGGGGATGGCTCAACCTGCTGTCGAGCGTGGGCGCAGGCATCATCTTCGTCTCGCTGTCGATCTACCTGGCGAACATCGTGATCAGCCGGCGGCGCGGCGCGGTGGCGGCTGACAATCCATGGAACGCCTCGACGCTCGAATGGGCCACTTCTTCACCGCCGCCGCCTTACAACTTCATCCCCTCACCGAGCGTCGCCGGGCGCGACCCGCTGTGGGAGGCGCCGCACGTCGACGTGCCTGCCGTCGTCGGTCTGGCCAGCGACACGCGGGAAGTGCTCGTCACCCAACTGATGGACGCGGAACCCGATCATCGAAAGGAGTTTCCCGAACCGACGATCTGGCCGTTTCTGACCGCGTTGGCGACCGGTGCGATGTACCTGGGTTCGATCTTCACGCCGTGGGCGGTGGTGTGGGGCACGATTCCGATCGCGATCGGCCTGATTGGCTGGGCGTGGCCGCGCAAGGGAGATCGTCCGCCCCGCATCGAACATCACGTGGAGCACGCGCACCGCCCGGCGACGGAGCACGCATGACATCGAAGACCATCGACGTCTCGGGCCTGCCCTCGTATGCGTTCGGACACCGCAGCCTGATGTGGTGGGGAGGCGCGGCCCTCATGCTGATGGAAGGGGCGATGTTCGCGCTGTTCATCGTCGCCTATCTGTATCTGAAGGGGCGATCCCCCGAGTGGCCGCCCGGATACTTCGCGCCGGTGCTCTTCTGGGGAACGCTCAATACGGCGCTCCTGCTGCTGTCGGCGATTCCCAACCAGAAAGCCAAAGCGGCGGCCCAGCACCTCGATCTCCAGGGCCTCCGCATCTGGCTGGGCGTGTCGCTCGTCTTCGGCGCCGCATTCCTCACGATCCGGGTCTTCGAATTCGGCGCCTTGAACGTGTGGTGGGACAGCAACGCCTACGGGTCGGTCGTGTGGACGCTCCTCGGCTTCCACACCGTTCACCTGCTCACGGACGTGCTCGACTCGATCGTGCTGATGGTGCTCCTGTTCACGGGACCGCTGCAGGAATCCCACTTCACCGATGCGGCGGAGAACGCGCTCTACTGGGACTTCGTCGTCATCAGCTGGCTGCCGGTGTATGCCTGCATCTACCTCGCCCCCCGTCTCGCATGAACGCTGGCGGCTGGCCGCGGTCTGGGCCGGACTGCTGACGGGACCGCTCGTCTGGCTGGCGCTGCTGCAGACCAACTACGTGCTCGCGTACGTGGCGTGCGAAGTACAGCGGACGTGGTTCATCCACCTGGCGACCGCCGTCGCCGTCCTTCTCGTGGCCAGTGCCGGCTACGCGGCATGGCGCGCCTCGTTCGGCGAGATCACGGCGGACGAGACGCTCACCCATCCACTCGCCGACGAGACGCGCGTGCAGCGCTCCCGCTGGATGAGCCTCGCCGGTGTGGCCTTCAGCGCCTGGTTCATCGTCGTCATTCTGGCGATGGAGGTCCCGGTCATCGTGCTGAAGGAATGCCAGTAAACTCCCTCGGCTGGCGGCCCGGTGCGGAGCGGTAGAGTAAAATCGTTTCGAGGAGTACGAATGGCACAAAGATCCCGACCTACCCTGATGAAGCGCGAGCGTGAAAAGGCGCGCATGGAACGACAAAAAATGAAGGAAGCGCGGCGCGCCGACCGGTCTCAGCGGCCCACGAGCCGCCCCGTGGACGGGATCGACCCAGACATCGCCCACATCAAGCCCGGCCCGCAGCCCCTCGCCGACTGGCAGATCGAAGCACAACAGGAAGAAGAAGAAGAAACTTCGGCCAACGAGAAGGAAAACTAGGCTCTCGTTCGGCGGGGGAATTTTGGGGTTGACACGACTATAGCCATACTGCATATATTCGCCGGGTGACTATCGATCCTGGTGACGTCGAATCCCTCCTGCCCCTTCCCCCAATGACCTTCCACATCCTGCTTGCCGTCGCCGACGGCGAGCGGCACGGCTACGCCATCATTCAGGACGTCGCCGCCCGGACGGATGGTCAGGTGCGGATCAGTGCCGGCACCCTCTATCGCTCGATCCAGCGAATGCTCGAGCAGGGCTTGCTCGAGGAAAGCCGCCGGCGTCCCGCCCCGGAGGACGATGATGAGCGGCGGCGGTATTACCGGCTGACTGCATTCGGTGAGGCCGTGGCCCGCGCTGAGGCCCGGCGTCTCACCCAGCTCCTGAAACTCGCGCGCGCCAGCGGTCTGGCGCCCGGGAGGGCCTGATGCGCCTCTACCGGTTGCTCCTCCGCTCCTACCCGACGTCCTTCCGCCGTGAATACGGCGAGGAAATGGTCCGGCTGTTCGCGGAGCGGCGCCGCGCGGCGTCGTTCGCCGAACGAATCGGGCTCTGGCTGGAGGCGCTCGAGGACGCTGCCACGACGGCACCGCGTGTCCACCTCGACATCCTGAAGCAGGACCTGCGCTACACGCTCCGCGCGGTGGGGCGGACGCCCGGGTTCGCCATTGCCGTGATCGTCGTGATGGCGCTGGGCATTGGCGCGACCACCGCCGTGTTTTCGGTCACGGACCGGGCGCTCCTGCGGCCGTTGCCGTTCACGGATCCCGATTCGCTGGTGCAGGTCTGGGAGAAGGTTCCCGGCTATCAGCAGCTCGAACCCTCCCCCGCCAACTACCGAGACTGGACCCGGATGTCGGGCAGCTTCGAGCGGCTCGAGGCGTACACGTCCTGGCCGATGAACATGATCTTCCGCGAGCCGGAACGCGTGGCGGTGCTCGCGCTGTCCGCACCGCTGCTGCCGATGCTCGGCGCGCAGCCGGCACTCGGGCGCCTTTTCACCGAAGAAGAAGGACGGGTCGGCGGACCCAATGCGGCAATTCTCAGCGACCGTCTCTGGCGACGATCCTTCAACGCGGATCCCTCCATCCTGGGCCGCTCGGTGCGGCTCGACGAGACGACGTACACCATCGTCGGGATCATGCCGTCGGAGTTCTATTTTCCCGACCGTGAGACCGAACTCTGGGTCCCGCTCACGCTCGGTCCCGACTGGTACGAGGACCGCGACAACAACTTCCTCCGTGTCGTCGGCCGGCTGAAGCCGGGCGTCACGCTCGAGGCCGCGCATGCGGACCTGGACAGCGTGATGGCGGCGCTCGAGAAGGCGTATCCCAGGGAGAACGCGCAGACCCGCACCACCGTGCGGCGGCTCGGCGATCAGGTGGGCTGGCAATCGCGTCTGCTGCTGCGCGTGCTGAGTGCCGCGTCGATCTGCCTGCTGCTCATCGCCTGCACGAACCTCGCTAGTCTCCTTCTCACGCGTTTTTCGGCGCGGCGGCACGAGCTGACCGTGCGTGCCGCGCTCGGCGCCGGCCAGGAGCGGCTCACGCGCCAACTGCTCACCGAAAGCCTGCTGCTCTGCCTCGCCGGCGGCGCCGCGGGCGTGGCCTTCGCGATGATCGCGACACCGCTGATCGTTCGTCTCGTGCCGACGAATCTTCCCGTCCCGGATGCCTCGGTGCTCGACGCGCGTGTGCTGCTGTTTGCCGCGGTGATGACGATCGGGACGGGAATGGCCTTTGGCGTGGTGCCGGCCTGGCGGATCAGCCGCGCTTCGCAGGCCGTCTCGCTGCGGGAAGGCGCACGCGGCGCAACCGGACGTGAACGGCTGCGAACCGTGCTGGTGGCCGTGCAGATCGCGTCATCCGTCCTCCTGCTCGTCTCCACGGGCCTGTTCGTCCGCGCCCTCGAACGGGTGCAGGACGTGGATCCCGGCTTCGATGCCGGCGGCGTACTCGCGCTGCGGACGGCGCTCCCGAGCGAGAAATACAGCGCGGTCGCTGCGCGTGCCCGGTTCTACGAGCGGGTGCTCGCGGACGTCCGCGCGCTGCCGGGTGTGACGGCCGCTGCGTACACGAGTTTCGCGCCGCTCACGATGCGGGGCGGCATCTGGCCGGTGGAAATGCCGGGGCTCGTGCGCGGCGATCGCGCCGATCCTCACACGGCGAGCCTGCGCTTTCTCACACCCGGATACTTCGAGACGCTGCGGATCCCCATCGTCGAAGGGCGCGACATCTCGTCATCCGATACGTTTCAGGCTCCCTTCGTGGCCGTGGTCAGCGAGTCGTTCGCAAAACGGTACTGGCCGGCTGCCAGCGCCATCGGACAGCGATTCACGATCGCGTTCCACGAGCGAATCATCGTGGGGGTCGCGGGGGACGTTCGCGTCCGCGGCCTCGAGAGCCCCAGCGAGCCGCAGGTCTATCTGCCCTATCAGCAGGTCCAGGATGGATGGCTCACGCTGTATCCGCCCAAGGACCTGCTCGTGCGCACCGCCGGCGATCCGCTGGCGGTGACGCCGCTGGTCCGTCAGATCGTCCGCGCCGCGGACCCCGACCTGCCGATCTCCGACGTAGCGACCATGGGCGAGCGCGTCCGCGGAGAGACCGCGGCACGGCGGACCCAATCGGCCGTGCTCGCGTTGTTTGCCGGCGTGGCGATGCTGCTCGCGGGTGTCGGGCTGCACGGCTTGCTCGCCTACGGCGTCGCACAGCGGCGGCGGGAAATCGGCGTCCGGATGGCGCTGGGCGCGCCGAGGCGATCGGTCCTCCGGATGATCGCGGGTGAAAGCGCGGTCCTTGCGCTCGTGGGCGTTGTGACCGGAACCGCAACCGCGTACGCGGCGGCGCGGGTGTTCGAGTCGATGCTCGCAGGGGTCAGGCCGGCGGATCCACCCACCTATCTGCTCGCGATCGTGCTGGCGGCCGTGATGACGATTTCCGGCAGCCTCGTTCCCGCGCTGCGGGCGCTCCGCGTGGATCCGGTGACGGCGCTTCGCGCCGAGTGAAACGCCGAACTACGAACGCAGAAACTCCGAACTACGAACGCCGAACGCCGAACTACGAACGCCGAACGCCGAACGCCGAACTACGAACTGCGAACCAGGAACTCACACGCGTTCTAGGGTCTGCGGTATCGGGCTTTTGGTGTCTAGCTTGTAGGCCGGCGTTTGAAATTCTGCTTCGTAGATCGGCGTTCGTAGTTCGTCATTTTCGGGCGTTTCCGCTCGTCCCCACCCCAGCCCCATTCGCCAGTACAATGGGCAGGCCAGCCCCGCCTGCTAACATTTGCGACCCGTTCGTCGTATCAAGGCCCATATGCCCGATGTGTTCGAGAAGGGGGACCAGGAAAGAACCGGCGTCGGCAGCTACTTCGTCGCGAACTATCCGCCATTCTCCGTATGGACGGCGTCGGCCGTCGATGCCGCCCGGGACGCGCTCAATTCTCCAGCCGCCGCAGTGCCGCTGGGGCTGTACCTGCACATCCCGTTCTGCCGTAAACGGTGTCACTTCTGCTATTTCCGGGTCTACACGAACAAGAATGCGAGGCAGGTCGAGGAGTATCTCGAGCTGCTGGGAGCGGAGTGGGACCTCTACCTGGAGGCTCCGGCGCTCGCTGACCGGAAACCGCACTTCGTCTATTTCGGCGGCGGCACGCCCTCGTTCCTGTCGACCTCGCAGCTGGAGCGGCTGGTCGGACGGCTGGCGGCGCGATCGGACTGGAGCGACGCGGCGGAGATCACGTTCGAATGCGAACCCGGCACGCTCAGCGAGAGCAAGCTTGCCGCGATCCGCAACTTCGGCGTCACCCGCCTGAGCCTCGGCGTCGAGAACTTCGACGACCGGATCCTCGAATTGAACGGCCGCGCGCACCGGTCGCCCGAGATCATGACCGTGTTCCGGCACGCCCGCGAGTTGAAGTTCCCCCAGATCAACATCGACCTCATCGCCGGGATGATGGGTGAAACCGACGAGAACTGGCGCGCGTGCATCGACCGCACGCTGGCGCTCTCGCCCGACAGCGTCACCATCTACCAGATGGAGCTGCCGTACAACACGACGATCAGCGGCAATCTGATCAAGGGAGCGGGCGAGCTGCAGGCGCCGGTCGCCGACTGGCCGCAGAAGCGGCGCTGGGTGACGGAAGCGTTCGAGGCGCTCGAACGCGCCGGGTACCACATCGGCAGCGCCTACACCGCCGTGAAGGATCCCTCGAAGACCACGTTCGTCTATCGCGACCGCCTGTGGGAAGGCGCGGACCTCGTGGGCCTCGGCGTCGCCTCGTTCGGACACATCAACGGCGTGCACGTGCAGAACCTCGACACGTGGGAGACGTACGCGGCGGCCGTCCAGGCCGGCCAGCTCCCCTTTTCGCGAGCCTATCAGCCCTCGCTCCAGGAGCGCCTGATCCGCGAGTTCGTGCTGCAGTTGAAGCGCGGCGCGGTCAGGCCGGCGTACTTCACGAAGAAGTACGGCACCAACCCGCTGAACCGGTTCTCATCTCAGCTCGCGTCGATCGAGGCGGAAGGGTTTCTTGCCGAACGCGGTCCCGAGCGGATCGCGCTCACGCGAGATGGCCTGATGCGGGTCGACTCGCTCCTCCATCGCTTCTTTCTCCCGGAGCACATGGGGATACGGTACACGTAGTCCGCGGTGCGCGGTGCGGGGGTGCGCGCTGCGCGGTGTGGGGGTGCGCGGTGCGAGGCGCGACCTGAACCCTATTTGAATGGACACGATGGCGATATCGACTGCATACGACGTAGTAGTGATTGGCGGCGGCCCCGCGGGATCGACCGTGTCGACTCTGATCGCGCAGCGCGGGTACAAGGTGGGACTCTTCGAGCGTGAGAAATTCCCGCGGTATCACATCGGCGAATCGCTGATTCCCGAGACGTACTGGGTACTGAAGCGCCTGAACATGCTGCCGAAGATGCAGGCGAGCCGCTTCGTCAAGAAGTACTCCGTGCAGTTCGTGAACGCGCAGGGCAAGGAGTCGGCGCCGTTCTACTTCTGGGACAACAAGCCGCACGAGTGCTCGCAGACCTGGCAGGTCGAGCGCGGCGAGTTCGACCAGATGATGCTCGAGAACGCCCGCGAGCATGGCGTCGACGCGTACGAGGGCGTGCACGTGCTCGACGTCCTCTTCGAGGGGGAACGCGCCGCCGGCGTCCGCATTCGCGATGTCGACGGCACGCGCCGCGAGGTGACGGCGAAAGTAATCGTCGACGCCAGCGGCCAGGCCGCCCTCCTCCAGAATCGCTTCAAGCTGCGGCTCTGGGATCCGGTCCTCAACAAGGGGGCGATCTGGACCTACTGGGAAGGCGCCTACCGCGACACCGGGCGCGACGAGGGCGCGACGATGGTCCTGCAGACCGCCGACAAGCAGGGATGGTTCTGGTACATCCCGCTGCACGACGATATCGTGAGTGTCGGGGTCGTCGCGCCGTTCGATCACCTGTTCAAAAACCGCAAGGGCACGCACGAAGACACGTACCAGCAGGAGGTCGAGGCCTGCCCGGCTGTCAAGAAGCGCGTCGCGGGGGCCACACGCCGGACCGGGTACTTCGTGACCCGCGACTACTCGTACCGCTCGAAGCAGTCCTCCGGGGATGGCTGGGTGCTCGTGGGCGACGCGTTCGGCTTTCTCGATCCCCTCTATTCGTCGGGCGTGCTCCTCGCCCTGAAATCCGGCGAGCTGGCGGCCGACGCCATCTGCGAGGGAATCGAAAAGGGAGACACCAGCGGCGCGCAACTCGGCGGCTGGGGGGACGCGTTCAACCACGGCATCGATCGCATGCGCCGGCTCGTGTGCGAGTACTACGCCGGCTTCAGCTTCGGCAACTTCGTCCGCCACTATCCGGAACTGCGGGGCACGATCACCGACCTGCTGATCGGCGACCTCTTCACCGATCGCGTCGACAAGGTCTGGGCGCCGATGGAGTCGCTCTACAAACCCGGTAAGGAAGCGATCCGCGGCTGGAAGGAAGGCACGCCGCAGGAGCAGGCGCCACAAAAGGCGAACGAACTGATCCTGCCCGACTCCCCGCGCCCGCACACCGCGCCCCATGGCGTCTGAGTTCCGCTATCAGCGGCGCGTCCAGTTCGCCGAAACCGACCTCGCCGGCATCGTCCATTTCTCGACGATGTTCCGGTACATGGAGGAGGCGGAGCACGCGCTGTGGCGGTCGGTCGGCCTCACGATCGCCGAACGCGGCGGCCCGCTCGGCTGGCCGCGCCTCCGCGCCGCGCTGGAGTTCCGCAATCCGTTGCGGTTCGAGGAGGAGTTCGACGTCCTCGTCCGCATCGTGGCCTTGAAGACCCGGACCCTCGACTACGAATTCATCCTCCGCCGCGGCAACACCCTGATCGCCGTCGGATCGATGACGTCCATCTGCGTCACCAAAAGCGCAGACGGAACGATGAAGGCGGCCGAGATCCCCCCAGAGATCGCCAGGCGCCTGCAGAAGTTCGTCCAGCCCGACTAACCCGGTCGACGACGTGCACTCCCCTTTGGCCGGGGAACGGCGCCAACGCGCCGACGGCCCTGCGGGAGCACGAAGGCCACGAAGAACACAACGCACACGAAGAAGAACACCATTCATCTGGGTTGTGATCGCTCTTCGTGGTCGTCGTGTTCGTCGTGCGAACAGCCGTCGGCCCCGTGTCAGCGTCACTGGGAACATCGCCGGAGAATCCTCTGTCGTGATTCGTCGCACGGCATGCACCCGACGCTGAACGCGCCGACAGCCCTGCGGGAGCACGAAGGCCACGAAGAACACCACGCACAGGAAGAAGAACACCATTCATCTGGGTTCTGATCGCTCTTCGT
>DASWVN010000236.1:0-7011 GCA_036401215.1 Vicinamibacterales bacterium
CGTGGGCTGGGGCAGGTCGAGGCTGCCGTGGATGTCGCAGACGCAGATCTCTCCCGCCTGCAGCAGGGCGAGAATGCGCAGGCGCGTGTCGTCGGCCAGGGCCTTGAACAGCGATTCGAGAGCCGAGAGACGTTTGTCGGACGCCATAATATATTTGCCTTGACGAATATATCATGCCGCTAGTATATTCGCGTCAGCATATATAGCGTGGTCGAGATCCGATCAGAGAAAGCAGGCGCATCATGAGCGAACAGGCATTGAAGGACGTCATCCAGCAGAAGTACGGCGAGGCGGCGGTTCGGGCGCGGACGGGGCAGGAGAAGGGGGGATGTTGCGGCACTTCGTGCGGATGCGGGGATCCGATCACCTCGAACCTGTATGGCGAGGAGGAGACGGGCTCGCTGCCCGAGACGGCCGTCGCAGCGTCGCTCGGCTGCGGCAATCCCACCGCGTTGATCGAACTGAAGGAAGGGCAGACCGTCCTCGACCTCGGCTCCGGCGGCGGCATCGACGTGCTGCTCTCCGCAAAGCGCGTCGGCCCCACGGGCAAGGTCTACGGCCTCGACATGACCGACGAGATGCTGGCGCTCGCTCGTGAAAATCAGCGGAAGGCAGGAGCGACCAACGTCGAGTTCCTGAAGGGGGAGATCGAGCGCATTCCGCTGCCCGACGAGAGCGTGGACGTCATCATCTCGAACTGCGTCATCAATCTCTCGGCCGACAAGCCGCAGGTCCTCCGCGAAGCGTTCCGCGTGCTGAAGCCCGGCGGCCGCTTCGCGGTCTCCGACGTCGTGGTGCGTGGCGAGGTGCCCGCCGCCGTGCGCAAGAGCATGGAGTTGTGGATCGGCTGCGTCGCCGGCGCCCTGCACGAGGACGACTACCGCCGCTACCTCGCCGAGGCCGGCTTCGAGTCGGTCGACGTCGAACCGTGGCGCGTGTATCAGGCGGACGATGCGAAGCAGTTCCTGGCCGAAGCCGGTCTCGATGTGAACGAGGTCGCCGCGCAGGTCGAAGGCAGGATCGCCAGCGCGTTCGTCCGGGCAACGAAGCCCGCAAAGGCTGCGTGCTGCGGGCCGACCTGTTGCTCCTGAGTGGCTGAGTACCCACCTCCAGAGAGCAGCCGTGGGGTTATAGAAGCAGCTGTCCCAATGCCTCACCGCCGAGAACGCCGTGGGCGCAGAGGCATTTGTGTTGGGATCCATGCAATGACCCGCGTCGGGGCCAACCCCCGACACCGGAATAACCCCGTTGCAACCCCAACGCCTCTGCGTCCACCGCGTCCTCTGCGGTGGGGCATTGAGACACTTGCCGCAAGTTGCAGACTGTGACAGGCGCCGCAAGTCTCAGGCTGTCACTGCCCGCGATGCAGCTTCTCCATTCGGGCCGTCGCCAGGCGCGCGAGGAGCGAGCAGGTCAGCACCATCGCGACGAGTACGAGCGCGCCGGCCCAGGCCTGGCGGTGCCAGTCGGGATACGGGGAGATCGCGTAGGTGTAGACCTGCACCGTCAGGGTCGAGATCGGCTGCATCGGGTCGGTCGAGAAGAAGCGGTTGTTGAACGACGTGAAGAGAAGCGGCGCGGTCTCGCCCGCGATCCGCGAGAACGCGAGCAGGATGCCGGTGATGATGCCAGGCAGCGCGGCAGGGACGACGACCGTGAACACCGCACGGGCGCGCGTGGCCCCGAGCGCGAGCGCACCCTCCCGCAGTGAAGGCGGCACCAGCCGCAGCAGCTCCTCGGTCGTCCGCATGATCAGCGGGATCATCATGATGCCGAGCGCGATGCCGCCTGCGAGCGCAGAGAACTGCCGGAAGGGCAGGACGACGATCCCGTAGACGAAGACGCCGATCACGATCGAGGGGACGCCGTTCAAGGTGTCGGCCGCGAAGCGCGTGATCGACGCGAACCGGCTGCCGGCGTATTCGGACGCGTAGATGCCGGCCAGCACCCCGATCGGGATCGCGAACAGCGCCCCCAGGCAGGTGACCATCAGCGAGCCGGCGATGGCGTTCGCCATTCCGCCGCCGGCTTCACCGACCGGCTTTGGCATCTGCGTGAAGAACGCCACGTTGAGTGAGGCGATCCCCTGGCTGACGACGTAGAAGAGGATCAGCGCCAGGGGGACGAGCGCGAGCACGACCGACAATCCGCACAGCACGACGACGAGCGTCGACAGGACGCGTCGCCACCGGTTGCGCATTACGACGCTCCTCGCAGCGCGAACGCGCGGAGGAAGCTCCACCGCGGTCTGGCATGGGTCGCCATCGACCAGATGAACAGCCGCGAGATCACGTTGATCAGCAGCGTGATGATGAAGAGCACCAGCCCGATTTCGATCAGCGCGGCAAGATAGAGATCGCCGGCGGCTTCGGCGAACTCGTTCGCGAGCACGGCCGACATCGTGTATTGCGGCGCGTACAGCGACCAGGAGATCTGCGGACTGTTGCCGATCACCATCGTGACGGCCATCGTTTCGCCGAGCGCGCGTCCGAACCCGAGCATGATCGCGCCCACGATGCCGGTGCGCGCGTAGAAGAGCGCCATCCGGATCGCTTCCCAGCGCGTCGCGCCGAGCGCGTATGCGCCTTCACGCTGCGCCTGCGGGACCGCCTTCAGCACTTCGCGCGCGACCGAGGAGCTGAACGGGATGACCATGATCGAGAGGATCAGCGCCGCCGACAGCATGCCGATGCCGAGCGGCGGCCCCTCGAAGAGCGGGATGGCCTGCATCCAGCCGGGCGTGCGAACCTGCAGCGCGCGGACGAACGGCACCAGGACGAAGATCCCCCACAACCCGTAGACGATGGACGGGATCGCCGCCAGCAACTCGGTGAGGAACACGAGCGGACGCCGGAGCCATCCGGGTGCAAGCTCCGAGATGTAGATCGCGATGCCGAGGGCGATCGGTGTCGAGATCGCCAGCGCAAGGATCGAGGAGTAGAGCGTGCCCCAGATGAACGGCCTGGCGCCGAACTCGCCCGAGACGGGGTTCCAGTCCTCGCTCGCCCAGAAGCTCCAGCCGAACGCCTGGATCGAGAGCGCCGACTCCTTGAACAGCAACACACCGATCGCGACGACGATCCCGACCAGGAGGAGCGCGAAGGCTCCCGTCCCCGCCCGGAACGCGAGTTCGTCGACGCGGATCGATGGTCGTCGGAATGTCATCTCATTGGACCTGAATCTGCTCGAGCGCATTCAGTTCCATGTCGATGACGTTCCGCGGGAGTGGCGCGTAGCCCAGCTCGCGCGCGTGCCGCTGGCCGTCGGTCAGCGCCCATTTCATGAACTCGACCATGACGCGCGCCTGCGCCTTGTCGTCCGGGTTCTGGTAGAGCAGGATCCAGGTGAACGAGGCGATCGGATACGCGTTCTCACCCGGAGGATTGGTAATCGATACGCGGAAGTCTGCCGGCATGTCGGCCGCTGCACCTTCCGCCGCCGCCGTAACGTTTTCGATCGATGCCTTGACGAAATTGCCCATGGCGTTTTGCACTGCCCCGTACGCGATGTTGTTCTGGAGCGCGTAGATCAGCTCGACATACCCGAGCGATCCGGGCGTCTGCGCCACCAGGCCCGCGACCCCTTCGTTCCCCTTGCCGCCAATGCCGACGGGCCACTTGAGCGACGAATCGGCGCCGACCGTGCTCTCGAACTCAGGGGACACCTTCGACAGGTAATCGGCCCAGACGAACGTCGTGCCGGATCCGTCCGACCGGTGCACGAACGTGATGTTGCTGTCGGGCAGCGACACGCCGGGATTGAGCGTCACGAGCGCCGGGTCGTTCCACTTCGTGATCTTGCCAAGCACGATGTTGGCGAGCACGAGGCCGCTGAACTTCAGCTCCTCCGTCACGCCTTGCAGGTTGTAGACCGGCACGACCGCGCCGAGCACCGTCGGGAAGTGCAGGATCTCCCCCGGGGCTGACGCGAGCTGTTCGTCCTTCATCGGCTGATCGGAGGCGCCGAAGAACACCGTCTTGTTGGTGAGTTGCCGGATCCCGGCGCCGGAGCCCTGCGACTGGTAATTGATCCGGACGTCCGGGTGCAGCCGGTTGTACTCGGCGAACCACTTCGAGTAGATCGGATAGGGGAACGTCGCCCCCGCGCCGTTGATCTGCGCCGCGGAGCCGGTTCCGCCTTCGCCCGATCCGCTCCCACCGCATGCCGCGAGGGCGAGGCCGACGGCGAGGAATCCGTTGAATGAGTATCTGACGACTGAATGCATGGTCCCACGGTAACGGCCGTGGATTTCATGCCGGTTTCTCGTATGTAAATTCGGTGTTAAGCGGGAAAAAACGCAGAAACTCCGAATTACGAACTCCGAACTCCGAACTGAGAACGGCGAACGCTGAGCTGCAAAATGCCACCATTCGTAGTTCGGAGTTCATAGTTCGGAGTTTCATCGCGTCAGAACGACACCTGCATCTGGACGCGCAGCTGCGTGTCGGTCAGCTTCTCGCCGCTGACGAGCCGTGGACCGAGTGAGGGCAGCCCCTGGCGGGCGCGCGAAGAGAGCGTGCCGAAGTTCTCGCCGTACCCGAGTTGACCGATGTCGGCCTGGAGTTTCAGGTTGTGCGCACGCCAGTAGTAATTGACCACGCCGCGAAGCTCGGTGATCTCCGCGTCGTCGATCTCGGAGTCCGGCGTGATGCGCGCGAAGAGCAGGCCGGCTTCGACGCGGCGGGGCAGCAGCATGTAGCTGGCCTGCGCATGGAAGCCCCGCGAATCGATCGTCGGCCCGGCGACCGGGTTGTCCTGCTCGTCGCTCATCCAGAAGTACTCCGCGGTCGTGAAGAACCGCGGCGCCTTGAACGCGAATTCGCCATTGAACGCGGACTGGTTGTCCGCGTCCTCGAAGACGTCTGACGCCGTCCGTCCGCGAACCTGTTTGCCCGTCCGTGCGCCGAAGCCGACGTGCAGCACCGGCGCGTCGCCGGCGTCCAGGTCGCTGCTCCCCTCGGAGAGCGAATACGTGCCGAACGGCTGGACGTAGACGCGGCCGGCGACCAGGTGTGAGCGGGTGTTCTGACGGACCGACTCTCCCGATCCGTTGAAGAGGCCCGCTTCGTATCCGACCTTGCGGTCAGCCGCGGTCCCGCTGACCATCACACCCATGTCGCGCCCCGGATTGAACTTGCTGTCGGTGATGGCGCGCTTGGCGAACTGCAGGCGTCCCGAAGAGGTCTGCTGCTGCAATCCGAACGGGGCCTTGAACTGCCCGAGCCGGACGCGGTACGGCGTGCCGGCCGGCCGGATCTCGATGTAGGCGTCCTTGATCTTGCTCGAGGATTCCCCGCTCGTGCGGCCGAACTCGTATTGAAACGAGTAGCGCAGCCAGGGCCGGTAGACGCCGCCGCTGAGGGTCACCCGCATCTGGGGGATGTCGAACCGGCCGGACCACCCGTCGGCCCTTCCGAAACCGGAACCCGCTTCGTCGGCGTCAACCTCCCCCCGATCCTCGAACGTCCAGCGGAACTGCATGCGCGCGCCGATCGAGAGGCTATTGGGGCCGGACGAAAACGTGACGCCCCCTTCGGAGGCGTCGACCGTCGTCGGTGGGGGCGGCGACTGGGATTGTGCGTGCGCCGTGGTGCCAAGGAGGAGTCCAATCAGGGTGAACGCGAGAGAAAAACGGTCAACTGGAGTGTGCATAGGCAGTGACGATAGGCGTCCGACGTTACACCATGATCACCGGCATGTTACGCGACGGTTAATTTCTTCCCAGGGCCCAAGACCGTGATCGGTCTCATCTGCTAAGATTCCCCCGGAGGATTCGTGGCGTTCAGACTCATCCCCAAGGAAGAGAAGTTCTTCGAAGACTTCGTCGCCATGGCGGAGCAGATTCACAAGGGGTCCCTGCTGCTCGAGCAGATGCTCGCCCCCGACCAGCCGCTGTGGGACAAGGCGGATGAGATCAAGGAAGTCGAGCACAAGTGCGACTTTCTGACGCACGAAGTCATCCAGCGTCTGCACAAGACCTTCGTGACGCCACTCGACCGGGAAGACATCCACGCCCTGGCGCGCTCGCTCGACGACGTGATCGACGCGATCGACGATTCCGCCGGCGTGATCCGGCTGTATCAGATCTCGCACGTCCGCCCGGATGCGCGAGACCTCGGACGCATCATCAAGGCCTCCACCGAGCAGGTGGTCGTCGCGATGAAGGCGCTCGGGACGAAGCAGGGGATCTCGACCGCCGCCGTCGAGATCAACCGGCTCGAGAACGAGGCCGACCGCGCCCACGCCATCGCGCTCCGGCGGCTGTTCGAAGAAGAGAAGGATCCGATTCAGATCATCAAATGGAAGGAGATCCTGGACTTCCTTGAAGCGGCGACCGACCGCTGCGAGGACGTCGCCAACGTGCTCGAAGGCGTCGTCGTCAAGCACGCTTAGCGGTTAGGACGGATGGACCCCAATCTGCTGGCCGTAGTCGCGCTCATCCTCGTCGCGCTCGTCTTCGATTACATCAACGGCTTCCACGACGCCGCCAACTCCATTGCCACCGTCGTCTCCACCCGGGTCCTGTCGCCGGGGAAGGCCGTTGTCTGGGCCGCATTCTTCAATTTCATTGCTGCGTTCACGTTCGGGACGGCGGTCGCCAAGACCGTGGGATCCGGTCTCGTCGACATCCAGGTGCTGACGTTCGCCGTGCTCTTCGCCGGTTTGATGGGCGCGATCGTCTGGGACCTGATCACGTGGTACTACGGGTTGCCCACGAGTTCGTCGCACGCGCTGATCGGCGGGCTCGCGGGTGCGGCGGTGGCCAAGGCCGGCTGGGGAGCGATCATCCCGGCCGGCTGGACGAAGACGCTCATCTTCATCGTGCTCGCCCCGATGATCGGCATGGTGCTCGGCTTCGCGCTGATGGTGGCGATCCTGTGGATCTTCCAGCGGACGCCGCCGATCCGGGTCGACAACTGGTTCCGGCGCCTGCAGCTCGTCTCTGCCGCGGCCTACAGTCTCGGGCACGGCGGCAACGACGCGCAGAAGACGATGGGGATCATCGCCGGC
>DASWVN010000237.1:0-1989 GCA_036401215.1 Vicinamibacterales bacterium
GAGCCTGGCCTCGCGCGCACGGGGCAGCGCCTCCGACACTTCGCGTGCGGCGAGCGCGACGAGTTCGTCGCGCGTGAGCGCCGCCACCGACCCGGCGGCGCTGACCACGAGCGACAGATGCGACGAGGTCTCGCCGAACACACGGCGCTTGTCGAAGATCCACTGGACCGTCCGTCCGCTCAGGCCGACGAAGGGTTCGTCCATCACGATCCGGTCGTACCAGAGGTTCACCGTCGCGATCGGCATCGACGTCATCGCGGACGCCGAGCGGATCAGCGGCTGCAGCGCCGCGGGCGGATCCGGGACGAGGTTGCGCATCGCGTGCCACGGCACGGCGCTGATCACCGTGGCGGCGCGGACGGTCTCTCCCCTGATATGGACGGTGTGCTGGCCGTCGGCGTCGAGACTCACGCGGGCGAGTGCGTCGGTGCGCACCGTGCCCCCGCGCGCCTCGATGAACGCGCGCGCCGGCTCGGCGTAGGTCTGGTCGAGTGGCTTTGCAGGCAGAACGAGCGCCGCCGCGCCGGGGTCGCGGCCGAACATCTCCGACAGCACGCGGATGAACGGCGCTGCGATCGCATCCGCGATGGGTTGGTTCAACGCGGCCACCGCGAGCGGCTCCCACAGCGCGGCGATCAGGCGCTCCGATTGCCCGTGCTGCCGCAGCCAGGACAGCACGGATATCTGAGGTTCCGGGACCGTGCCTGACTTCGCGCGCAGGATCGCCGGTGCCAGGCGCAACGCAGAAAGCCGGTCGCGGACCGGCACGGCTGACCAGCGCAGGATCCCGGCCAGCAGGTGGAGCGGGGCCGGCAGCGCCGGGCAGTCGAGCACCGAACGTTTGCCGTCCGGCAGAATGAACGGGACTTCGAGCGACGGCTGAATCTGGACGTTCGGCGTCGCACCGATGCGCTGAAGGAACGCGAGGGTTTCGCGATAGCAGCCGAACATCACGTGCTGCCCGTTGTCGACCGGTTCGCCGGTCTCGCGATCCACGAACGCGGTTGCGCGTCCCCCGAGGCGGGAACGCGCTTCGAGCAGGAGCACTTCGACGCCGCGTTCCGCGAGAAGTGCCGCCGCGCTCAGCCCCGCGAAGCCGCCACCAATGATGATGACGTCGGGGTTCACCCCCTCCCCCCGAGAATCCACGTTCGCAACGCGATCAGCGCGCGCTGCGGACGGGGAATCCGCACGACTTCGGAGAACACGTCGTAGTCGCGGCGTTCGATCTTCGTCAGGATCGCGTAGTAGATCGCGCCCATGATCTCCGCGGCCACCAGGCGGCGCGCGTCACGGCGGGGAAGTGCGGCCGCCGCCCGCCGGAAGTACGCGTGGGCCCGCTCTCCCTGGGACCGCAGCAGCGTGCGGACCGCCGGCGACGTGATGCCACCGCCCGCGGACGCCGCTTCGCGCTTCAAGTCGTCCTCGGTGCAGCCGGATCGGCGAAGGTCCTCCTGCGGGATGTAGACCCGCCCACGTGCGAGATCCTCCGGCACGTCGCGGAGGATGTTCGTCAACTGCAGCGCGACACCCAGATCGGTCGCATACTGCTTCGCGCGCGGATCCTCGTACCCGAAGATCTCGAGACACATCAAGCCGACAGCCGACGCAACGCGGATGCAGTACTCGTACAGCTCCTCGAACGTCTCGTACCGCCGGGAGCCGACGTCCATCTCGACGCCTTCGAGCAGCGCGTCGAACGCGGACCGTGGGAGGTTGAACCTGGCGACGAGCGGCTGCAGCGCCAGCCCCTGGCTGGTGGACGGCCGTCCACCGTCGAAGCAGGCAGCGACTTCCTGCCGCCACAGGACCATCTGGCGCGGCACGTCCTCGATCCCCGCCTCATCGACGGCATCGTCGACGGCACGGCAGAAGTCCCAGACCGCGATGATCGCGGAGCGCTTCTCGGCCGGGAGGACGAGGAACGAGTAGTAGAAGTTCGTGTCGCGCGACATGGGGTTACGTGGGGCGTGCGACGTGCGACGTGCG
>DASWVN010000238.1:0-16739 GCA_036401215.1 Vicinamibacterales bacterium
GCACCGCGCACCGCGCACCGCGCACCCCGCCGGCTCCGACATCTCTGTTACTTCGATATCAATCCTGTCTGGCGAGGCACGGGGGCGCGCCGCCGCGCGGCCCGTATCTCGTTGAAAACGCACGCCCCTGCGCCCGCGGTATGTCGTTTGCGCCGCGAACCGGCCAGGAGCCAACGCGTGGAGATCGAAAGCGGCGCACCAGCGAAGCCCGGGGAAGACGAACAGGGGAGTCGTCCGGAACCGGCGATCGAGGAGACGGCGGCCCCGAATACGGCGGCCCCGGATACGGCGGTCGAGCCGTCGGACGGCCACGGGAGCCGGCGGATGATGTTCGTCGCCTGCGCGATGATCATCGGCGGTGCGCTGATGATCGGCGTGCTCAACGGTCGCAACGCGGCGACTATGACCGCCGGAGCGTTGACGCCGACCGCCGCCCCCGCGCCGGCACCGGCTTCGGCCGAGGCGACGCTGCCCCCCTCGGCGGGATGGAGCGAGAACACACCGGCATGGACGGCCGAGACACGGCGCCGGATCGCGTTCGAGCTGCCCGCGCGAAACGAGACGTCCGTCTGGATGAAGGCCGTACGCCCCCTCCTCGTCGTCCGCTGCCAGGAAGGATCGATGGAGGCCTTCGTCTACACCGATTCACCGGCGGCCATGGAAGCGCAGGATGACGCTCACACGGTCCGCCTCTCGTTCGATGGCGAACCCGGACGGACCGAGCGCTGGCCGGACTCGTCGACGCACGATGCCCTGTTCGCGCCGAACGGCAAGGAGTTCGTCGACAGGATCACGAGCGCCGAATCGCTGCGCTTCGGCTACACCCCACACACCGCGGCCCCCGTCGTCGCGCACTTCGACGTACGCGGCCTCGCGGAGAAGCTGGGCCCGGCCAGGGCCTGCGCCTCCAGATAACCCGCGCCGCCTGCCAACCCTGAACCTCGCCGGACCGTCATACGTATCGACACGTTATGACGATCCTGAAAAAGCTCTTTGGCTCGAAGCCCACGGCTCAGCGCGTCCGCGTCTGCATCGAATGCGGGATGCCCATCGCCGAGCACAAGGATTGGTGCAGCATCTACCGGACGCAGAAGGAGATGGAGGCCAAAGAGGGGAAGTAGGGGCGCCGAGCGCGGCTCCGGATTCCGTGTTACACTTTTCCGGTCGGTGGAAGACAGCCCGCTCTTGCCAGCCCCCCGCGTCAGTTGAATCGAGCCCCGCAGTTTCGCAGTACTCGCTTCCGCATCACGTGTTTGGTTTGCACCCGCAGTCCGAATCCATCAGTCAGAGTCCATTCAGGATTCGTGTGCCTCACAGTTGAGGCGGAAGCAGGAATAGTTTCACATGGCTAGAAAACTCTACGTTGGCAATCTCCCTTATGACGCCTCGGAAGGCGATCTCGAGTCGCTGTTCGCCTCGGCGGGGACGGTGGATACAGTCAACGTCATTCGCGACATGGCAACCGGTCGCGCGCGAGGCTTCGCGTTCGTCGAGATGGGCTCGGATGAGGAGGCGCAGGCCGCCATCAGCCAGTTCAACGACTATCAGCTCGGTGGTCGGAACCTCACGGTGAACGAAGCCCGTCCGAAGACGGGTGGCGGCGGCAGCGGCTTCGGTGGCGACAACGGTCGTCGTCGCCGGTCCGAACCCCGCTGGTAATAGACGCTGAGCGATCCTCAGCAGAAGACAGAAGAAGGGCGACACGTCAGTGTCGCCCTTTTTGTGCTCCGTGCTTCTTCTGTGTTTTGCTCCGTGCTTCTTCTGTGTTTTCTTCTGTGGCTACGACTCGATCCGCAGCAACTCGATATCAAACACGAGCATCCCCGCCGGCGCGCCGCCAGCCGGTGAGTTGCCGTAGGCGAGTTCCGCGGGGATCCAGAAGCGTCGCTTCTCGCCTTCGACCATCATCTGCACGCCTTCGGTCCACCCTTTGATGACGCCGTTGAGCGGGAACGTGGCTGGCTGGCCTCGACGTACAGAGCTGTCGAACATTTCGCCATCCGTCGTCCAGCCGGTGTAGTGCACCGTGACTTCAGAGTTGGGACGCGGATGACGTGTGCCGGTTCCCGGCGTGATCACCTTCCACGCGAGACCGGACGCGGAGCGTTGCGCATCGGGCGGAGGGGCGGCGACGTCGGGCGGAGCTGAGCTGCACGCCGACGCGAGCCCGAGTGTGCCGATCAGACCGAGAAGACGAAGAATCCGTACGATCATGGCTTCATTATTGCCCGGTCGAGCTTTCCTTCTGTAAACCGCATGGTAGACTGGCGCGTCAGGTGGTAGCCAGTCTTGCTGTAGCCCGCGCTTTTAGCCCCGCCTACAACAGCCGACACCATCGGTTTCCATCCATCCCGGATCGGAAGTGCAGCGGCCCCGCACAGGCGGGGCAGAGAGAGAAGAGAAAGTACATGGGCCGTAAACTCTACGTCGGCAACCTGCCGTACTCGGCAAGCGAACAGGACCTGCAGGATCTGTTCTCGCAGGCCGGCGCGGTTGACACCGTGAACGTCATGCGCGACATGGCCACTGGCCGTGCTCGCGGGTTCGCGTTCGTCGAAATGGGATCTGACGCCGATGCCCAGAAGGCGATCGATCAGTTCAACAACACGGATTTCGGCGGCCGGAACCTCACGGTGAACGAAGCACGTCCGAAGACTCCGGGTGGTGGCGGCGGATTCGGCGGTGGCGGCGGCAGCCGTCGTCGTGAACCCCGCTGGTAAGGCCATAACAGACTCATCAGAAAAGGGCGGCTCCAGGCTGGAGCCGCCCTTTTTGTTTGCCCCGCCGTTGGTCCCATCGGCGAACTGGCCGGCCGCACGGTGCGTATCTATCTAGCACCATGACGAAACACCAGACCTCTGTACGCCTCCTGGCGATCTCGGCCGTGGCGCTCGCGCTGACAGCGACGGCGCCGGTCAGCACGCAGTCGGTCAAGCGTCCGCAGAAGCAGTACACGATCGAGCAGTTCATGAACACGATCGCGATCGGGGGAGCGTCGTTCTCACCCGACGAATCGCGCATCCTGTTCTCCTCGAACAAGTCCGGTATCTGGAACGCGTACACGATTCCGGTTACCGGCGGCGACTGGCAGCCGGTCACGACGTCGACGACGGATTCGACGTATGCGGTGACGTACTTTCCCGAGGACGATCGCATCCTTTTCACGCGCGATCAGGGCGGCAACGAGTTGAATCACCTCTACGTCCGCACGCCGGACGGTCAGGAGAAGGACCTCACCCCCGGCGACAAGCTCAAGGCGGCGTTCGCCGGCTTCACGCCCGACGGCACGGCCTTCTACGTCGAGACGAACGAGCGGGACCCGCGCTTCTTCGACATCTACAAGTACGACGCGAAGACCTACGCGCGGACGATGTTCTACGAGAACACGGACGGCTTCTTCCCCGGCGAGGTGTCGAAGGACGGCAAGTGGGTGTCGCTGGCGAAGGTGATCACCACGTCGAACACCGACATCTATCTCTGGAACGCCGAGACGAAACAGACGAAGCACCTCACCCCGCACACGACCGACGCGCAGTATCAGCCCGCCGCGTTCGATCCTGATTCGAAGTTCCTCTACTACCTCACCAACGACGGCAGCGAGTTCCTGCGGCTGCGGCGTTACGCGCTGGCCGACGGCAGGCACGAGGACGTCGAGAAGGCGGAGTGGGACATCGTCGGGGTCGGATTTTCGAAGACCGGCAAGTATCGCCTGATGGCGATCAATGAGGACGGCCGTCCGGCCATTCGCATCACCGAGACCGCGACAGGCAAGTTGATGGAGATGCCGCACGTGCCTGCCGGCGGCGTCACCGGCGTGGAGTTCGCCGACAGCGAATCGGCGCTCGCGTTCTACGTGAACGGCGATCGTTCGCCGAACGATCTCTACTTCATGAAGCGCGGGGTCGAAAAGCCGGTCCAGCTCACCGATTCGCTGAACCCCGAGATCGATCGCAGCGACCTCGTCGATACGGAGGTCGTCCGCTTCAAGGCGCGCGACGGCATGACGATCCCGAACATCCTGTGGAAGCCGCACCAGGCAACGGCGACGAACAAGGCGCCGGCGCTCGTCTGGGTGCACGGCGGTCCCGGCGGTCAGACGACGCGCGGGTACAGCGCCGTGATCCAGTACCTCGTGAACCACGGCTACGTCGTGCTCGGGATCAACAACCGCGGGTCCTCAGGATACGGACGGACGTTCTTTGCCGCCGACGACCAGAAGCACGGCAAGGAACCGCTGTGGGACTGCGTCGACGCGAAGAAGTACCTCGCGAGCCTCCCCTACGTGGACGGCAACCGCGTCGGCATCGTCGGCGGCAGCTACGGCGGGTACATGGTGCTCGCGGCGCTGGCGTATCAGCCGGACGTGTTCGACGTCGGCGTGGACATCTTCGGCGTGTCGAACTGGCTTCGGACGCTCGAGAGCATTCCCGCGTGGTGGGAAGCGCAGCGGACCGCGCTCTACGCCGAGATCGGCGATCCCGTGAAGGACAAGGAGATGCTGCGCGAGATCTCGCCGGTCTTCCACGGCGAAAAGATCCGCAAGCCGCTGATGGTGCTCCAGGGGGCCAACGATCCGCGCGTGCTCAAGGCCGAGTCCGACGACATCGTGGCAGCCGTGAAGAAGAACGGCGTCCCTGTCGAGTACATCGTGTTCCCCGACGAAGGCCACGGGTTCTCCAAGAAGAAGAACCAGATCGAGGGCTACAGCGCGATGCTCGCGTTCCTCGACAAGCATCTGAAAGGCAAGACCAGCAACTGAACAACCCCCAAGAGGCCAATTCCCGAGGATCACACGGAAACTCCGAACTATGAACTCCGAACTACGAACTGTGGAAATTTGGAATTGGTCCCTTGGGAGTTGGGAGTTGGCAATTGGTCCTTGGGAGTTGGTGCTTGGGAGTTGGGAATTGGTAGTTGGCAGTTGGGAGTTTTCGAATGCAGGATGTCCGCTATGCGCTCCGGACGCTGATCAAGCAGCCGGTCTTCACCTTGATTGCGGTCCTCACCCTCACGCTCGGGATCGGCGCGAACACCGCGATCTTCAGCCTGGTCTACCAGATCATGCTGCGGCCGCTGCCGTATGCGGACGCGGACCGATTGGTGTTCATCTGGAACACCTACCCGCTGATGGGCCTCGAGCAGGCGAGCGTCTCGATCCCCGATTACATCGATCGCAAGACCCAGGCGGACGCCATCGAGGACGCGACGCTGTTCACCGGACGCGCGTTGAACCTCGCCGAAGGCGGACAGGCGGAGCAGATCAGAGCGCTGATGGTGACGCCGTCGTTTTTTTCCACGCTCGGCCGGCAACCGATCCTGGGCCGTGCGTTCAGCGAAGAGGAGGCCACGCCGGGCCGTGACAGGCAGGTCATCCTGGCTCACGGCCTGTGGCGCTCGCGTTTCGGCGCCGATGCGTCGATCGTCGGCCGCGACCTGAGGCTGAACGGCGAGTCGTACAAGGTGGTCGGCGTCCTGCCCGCCGATTTCGACCTGCCGGGCCGGAACATCGGCGCGCTCGTGCCGTTCGCGTTCACGCCCGAGCAGATGTCGGACGAGGGGCGTGGCAACGAGTTCAGCCGGATGATCGCGCGTCTGAGGCCGGGCGCGACGATCGATCTCGTGAACTCGCAGATGAAGCTGATCGTGGACCGGAACCTCGAACGGCTGCCGCAGTTCAAGCCGTTCGTGGCGACGAGCGGTTTCGGCGGCTTCGCGCGTCCGGTCCGGGACGAACTCGTCGGCGACACCCGCCAGCCATTGCTGGTGCTGCAGTTCGGCGTGCTGTTCGTGCTGTTCATCGCCTGCGCGAACGTCGCCAACCTGCTGCTCATGCGCGCAACCGGGCGCGCACGTGAACTGGCGATCCGGACGACGCTTGGAGCCGGGCACTGGCGCCTCGTTCGACAGATGCTCACCGAGGGATTGGTCCTGGCGATCATCGGCGGGATCGCCGGCCTCGCCGTCGGTTATGCGGGCGTTCGCCTCCTCATCGCGCTCACCACGCAACAGCTGCCGGGTGGCACCGACGCGACGCTGCACCTGCCCGTGATGGCGTTCACGTTCCTGCTCGCGGTCGCGACCGGTCTCATCTTCGGGGTCGTCCCGGCCATTGCGGTGATCCGGGGCAACACCAACTCACTGCTGAAAGATGACGTGACCCGGGGCTCGGCGAGTCGCGGAACCGGCGCGATGCGTTCGGCGCTCGTCGTCGGCGAGACCGCGGTCGCGCTGATGCTGCTGGTGGGCGCCGGGCTCCTGATCAAGAGCTTCGCCCGGATCCAGCAGGTCGATCCCGGATTCGACCGCGAGAACGTGCTCACCGCCCAGTTGTCGCTGCCGGCCGCCCGGTACGCCACACCCGAGTCGCGGGCGCAGTTCTGGTCGCGTCTCATCGAGAAGGCGCAGCAGATCCCCGGCGCAACGGTCGTCGGCATGACGAGCAACGTGCCGTTCAACGGCAACGTCACTTCCGGGTCCTACTCGATCGTGGGCTACACGCCTGGACCCGGCGAGCCGGAACCGCACGCGCGCCAGGAGGTGGTCGGCGGTGACTACTTCACCGCGATGCGGATCCCGATCAAGGAAGGCCGGGCGTTTCAGTCGACCGACACGCTGTCGAGCGCTCCGGTGGCGGTCGTGGACGAGTACCTCGTGCAGCGCTATTTCAAAGGACGCAGCGCGATCGGCCAGGAGATCCGCCGCGGTGGCCCGGACAGTCCGGCCATTCGCATCGTCGGCGTGGTCGGGACCATCAACGCCATCGACCTGGGCCAGCCAGTGACGAAGGAGCGCATCTATCGTCCGGCGACGCAGCAGCCGACCGGCGGTGGCGCGATCGTGCTCAAGACGGGGCTCGATCCGACACAACTCGTCTCGCAACTGCGTGCCGCCGTCCAGCAGATCGATCCCGAACAGCCGATCACCGATGTGCGGACGATGGAGGAGTGGATCGACCGTTCCCTCGAGATCCATCGCGCGCCGACGACGCTGCTGACGATCTTCGGCGCGGTGGCGCTGCTGCTGTCGGCCATCGGGATTTACGGCGTGCTCGCGTATGGCGTGACGCAGCGTGTCCGCGAGCTTGGGATCCGCCAGGCGCTTGGTGCGGACCGGCGGTCGATCCTGTCGCTCGTCCTCTCGCAGGGCATGGCTCGCGTGGGACTGGGAATCGCGATCGGCCTGATCGGGGCCTTCTATCTCTCGCAGTTTCTCGAAAGCATGCTCTTCGGCGTGAGCACGCGCGACGTCCCGGTCTTTGCGCTGGTGACGCTCGTCCTGTTCGCGGTCGCCGTCCTGGCGTGCTACATCCCGGCGCGCCGCGCGACACGGATCGACCCGATGGTGGCGCTCCGGAAGGCTTAGGGCCACTATCGCTCGTCAATGGTCCCGCGGAGGCGGCAATGCTGAATGACGAATGCTGAATTGATAGGATGAGCGCGTGTACATCGTTGTCGCGCTGCTTTTCCTCTCCTTCTCACCTCAGCAGCAACAGCAGGAACCGTGCGCGGACCGGGCCGCCTGCCGTGCGATGGCGGAGGCGGCGCGTGACGCGAAGAACTACGAGGAATTTCACGATCTCGCCTGGGCGGCGTATCGCAAGGGAAGGGACAACGATCCCGAGCTGATGCTGCTCGTCGCCCGCGCGCAGAGCCTGAGTGGACGTCCGGGTGATGCGCTCGTGATGCTCGAACGGATCGCGGCGCTCGGCGTCCCGACCGATGCCGCCACGAGCGAGGACTTCGCCCGCGTCCGCGCGCTGCCGCGGTGGAGTGAGGTGGCGGAGAAACTCGCCTCGGCGCCGAAGGCCGATGTCGCGCCCTCGCCAGCGGATCCGAAGCCAGAGCCGGTAAAGAAGGATCCGGTGGGCGCCGACATGCCGTCCGCGAAATCGTCCGACAAGAGCGCCGCGAAGCCTGTCGAGAAATCGCCGGCAGGGAAGGCGGAGAAGGCTGCTGAGAAGAGCGACAAACCGGAGAAATCGCCGGCCGGGAAGACGGAGAAACCGGCGGAGAAACCCACCGAGAAGTCCGGCGACGACACGAAGGACCCTTCCGTAGAGAAACCGGCCGAAAAGGCAGCCGCTCCGAAGAAAGATCCGAACGCTCCGCTTGTCTTCACGACCCTCCTCTCCCCAGGCGCGCTCGCGTTCGATGCCGTCTCGCATCGATATCTGATTGCGGACCGCAAAGCCCGTCGAGTGGCCGTCATCGACGCGAACACGGGGCAGGTGGCGACGATGATCGGCGCGCTCGGGTCGCCGGGGGAGATCGTCGGGATGGCGATCGACACGCTGCAGGGGGATCTCTGGATCGCGAGCATGGGTGAGGACGGTCCGGTGCTGCACAAGCTGCAGCTGATCTCCGGCCGGGTGCTCACCACCGTGCCGCTGGATCTCGAGGCGCCGCTGACCGCGATGACCTACGCGCGGGGCACGGGCGTGATCGCCGCGGACGCAAACGGCGTCGTCTGGAGTCTGAAGCCCGACGGGAAGGCCGCCAGGCTGGCCGCACTTGAATTCGTTCCGCAGGCGCTGGCTGCCGATGCGAAAGGACGCCTCTACGTGTCCGGCGGCACCTCGCGGTTCGCGCGTTTCTCGATCGGCTCGTCGCTACGCAGGCTCGACACGATCTCGATCGATGAGGCGATCCCCAAGGACGCGCCCTTCGTCGCGGTCGGCACCACGAGCCTGACGTTCGTCGTCCCTGCGGAGGGCGGCTTCGAAATTCGGAACATCTCTGTTAAGTAGCCACCTCCCAACTCCCAACTCCCAACTCCCAAATTTGGAGTTTGGAGTTTGTAGTTTGGAGTTTGGCCCTTGGGCGTTGGCCGTTGGGCCTTGGGAGTTCAGGTCCGCAGCACCGATGCGGGATCGATCCGGGATGCCCGCCTCGCGGGAATCCATCCGGCAAGGCCGCCGATTGCGGCGAGCACGAGGGCCGCGCCGACGAACGTCAGCGGATCCCGCGGCTCGAGGCCGTACAGCAGCGTCGACACGAACGTGGACGCGTAGAGCGCGACGCCGCTGCCGATGAGCACACCGAGCGCGACGAGAAATCCGACCCGCTTCAGCACGAGCGTCACGACGCCGCCGGGCGCAGCGCCCAGCGCCATGCGGATGCCCAGTTCGGTGCGGCGCCGATTCACCGCGTACGACGTGACGCCGTAGAGTCCAAGTCCGGCGAGGAGGAGCGCCAGCAGGCCGAAGAAGCCGGACAGCATCGCGAGCAGACGTTCCTGGATCAGCGACGCGTTCACCTGCTGGGCGAGCGGCCTGAAGTTGAACGCGAGGTCGCGGTTCACCGTGCTGAGGGCCTCGGCGACCGGACGGATCAGCAGGGCGGGAGAGCCGGCGGCCGCGCGCAGGCTCAGGTTGATGCCCGTCGGCAGTTCGACTCGCTGTTTCAATGGGAAGTAAATCGTGGGGGACATCGGTTCGCGCAGCGAGCGGTAGACCGAGTCCTCTACGTAGCCCACGATCTCGACGGTCGCACCCGGGCGGTCGGGGAAGGGCGCATGCCGGACGCGGCGGCCGACAGGATTCTCACCGTTGAAATACTTCCTGGCGAAGGCTTCGTTCACGATGGCCACTGTCGGCGCCCCGAGATCGTCCGTCGTCAAGAAGTCGCGGCCGGCGATCAGACGTGTGCCGTACGTCTTGAAGAAGCCGGGCGTCAGCATGTTGATGTTGATGATGCGTTCGCGCTCGGGCAGGTCTGGGCTGTCGGGGAACTCGAACAGGTTGTTCCAGGTACTGCCGCTGACGGGGGTCACGACCGACAACGCGGCGCTTTCGACCCCGGGCACGCTCGCGGCCCGCTGCCACATCTGCTCGTAGAGGGCACCGCGTCCGTCCGGCTCGAGCGCCTGCGCGTTGACGTTGACGAGCAGGACGGGATCTCCGTCGAAGCCGAGATCCAGCGTGGCGAGCGTCGTCATCGTCCTGACGAACAGGCCTGCGCCGACGATCAGCACCAGGGAGAGTGCGACCTGTGCGATCACCAGCAGGTTCCCAAGCCCGAACCGGCGATCCGCAGACAACCCGCGTCCCTGTTCCTTCAGGGCTTCGTTTGGCTGAACCCGTGAGCCGCGGAACGCGGGCGCCATGCCGAAGAGGAGCGCCGTAGCGACGGCAACGACCGTCGTGAAGGCCAGGACCGGCAGGTCGACGCCAAGGTCCAGTACGACGTTGCTCGTCGGCGTGGAGAGCTGTCGCACGAGGAGCCGGCTGCCCCATTGGGCGAACAGGAATCCGAGCGCCGCACCCAGGCCTGACAGGAGCAGACTCTCCGACAGCAGTTGCCGCATGAGCCGTCCGCGCGACGCGCCGAGGGCGAGGCGAACGCTGATCTCGTGCCGCCGGGCTGCCGCGCGTGCGAGCAGGAGGTTGGCGATGTTGGCGCAGGCGATCAGCAGCACCAGCCCGACCACCACCATCATCGTCGTGAGCGGACGCTGGTAGCGATCGCGCAAACGCGACGTGCCGGTCGTGGCGTCCGTCAGCGTGAAGGGTTCGGCAAGGTAACTGTTGAGATCCTCCGGACGCCAGTTCTCGGGCAGCGTGGCCTCGCGCACCTGCGGCTGGATCCCGCGAAACGCTTCCTGCAGCGACTCGAGGCTCTGGCCGTCCTTGCGGCGGACGATCATCCGCAGCCACCAGTTGGACCGGCGGTCCAGCGCGCTTTCCTTGCCGCGGATGAGCGGTTCGGTGCCGAGCGGGATCGCCACGTCGAAGCTGGTGCCGACCTCCACTCCCTGGAATCCGGGAGGTGTCACGCCAACGATCGTGTACGGCACGCGTTCCACCGTGAGCGTGCGACCGACGACGTCGGCCGCTCCGGCGAAGCGCCGTTGCCAGAAGCCGTAGCTGATCACCGCGACCGGTCCGTCGGGGCCGCCGCCGCGTCGATCGTCGATCGCGGTGAACGTTCGCCCGAGGATCGGCTGGACGCCGAGCACCTCGAAAAACCGTCCGCTGGCCCAGAGGCCGTTCACCGCGTCGGTCCGGCCACCCTGCGCGAGGTTGAAGCGCGTGGTCGAGAACACGAAACCGCCGTCGAAGAGGTCTTCCCGCGCTCGAATCTGTTCCCACTGGGGATTGGTCCACGAGGACCGCGTGGGTCCCATTGACACCACTGCGAGCTCTTGCGGATCCGCAACCGGCAGCGCTTTCAGCAGCAGGCTGTTGAGGATCGAGAAGATGGCCGTGTTGGCGCCGATCCCGAGGGCGAGCGACAGGACCGCCACCGTGGTCACGATGGGGGTGGCGCGCAGGGCGCGGAAGGCATCGCGGAGGTCGTGCATGCAGACTTCGACGCAGGCCGCGGCGTTTGGGTTGGCACGGGGCGCGTCGATTTGAGGCAGAATCGAGAGGTTTGTTTCCTCAAAGGACGGCGGATTGCAGCTCGAAGGGGTCTACTCGGTTCTTCCGACACCATTTACCGCGTCGGGTGATCTGGACATTACCAGCCTGCGCCAGGTCATCGATCTGTTCGTCGAGGCTGGCGTCAACGGTGTCACCGCGCTCGGCGCGACCGGGGAGGCGGCACGGCTCAGCGAGGACGAGCGGCGGCAGGTGCTCGAGGCGGTGGTCGAGCACGTGAACGGGCGGATCGGCGTGGTCGTCGGCGCGTCGGCGGACGGCACGAGGACGTGCATCAATTACAGCCGCCACGCGCGGAACGCCGGCGCGACGGCCGTGCTGGTCAGCCCGCCGTGGATGCCGAGGCTGGACTCCGAGGCCGTGTTGCGCCACTTCCAGGCGCTGGCCGATGCGGTCGACATCGAGATCGTCGTGCAGGACTCTCCCGCGACCTGCGGCTTTGCGATGGAGGCGTGGCTGCTCGCGCGGATCGCGAAGGAGGTCCCGCGGGCGCGGACCATCAAGCTCGAGGATCCGCCGACGCCGTTCAAAACCTCGGGGATCCTCCAGGCCTGCGGAGACGTCCACGTCCGTATCTTCGGCGGGCTCGGCGGGGTGTTCCTGCTCGAGGAGCTGATGGCCGGCGCGACCGGCACGATGACCGGTTTCGCCTTCCCCGAGGTCCTCGTCAACATCGTCGCGCTGTATCGGTCGGGGCGTGTGGACGAAGCGGCCGACATGTTCTACAAGTCTGTACCGCTGATGCGGTTCGAGTTCCAGGAGGGGATCGGGATGGCGATCCGCAAGGAGATGCTTCGCCGGCGTGGCGCGCTCGCCAGCCCCGCGACCCGGGCGCCCGACGCGGCGCTCGACGATCCGACTCGCGCTGCACTCGATCGCGTGATGAAATACACGGAACAGTTCATTCGAGCGTAGGAATCGTTCGTAGGGCGCCCCTTCATGGGGCGCCGTGGATCGGAGCATATGGATCTCGGATTGAAGGGCAAGGTTGCGCTCGTGTCGGGCGCCAGCAAGGGACTCGGATTCGCGGTCGCGAGGGCGCTCGCCGCCGAAGGCGCGAGTGTGTCGATCTCGTCGCGAGACCAGGCGGCGATCGAGGCTGCGGCGAAGCGGATCGAAAGCGAGACGGGCTCGCGCGCGATCGCGACGGCCGTCGACGTGCGCGACAAGGCCGCGATCGAGCGCTGGGTGGCGCACTCGGCCGACACGTTCGGCGGGATCGACGCGTTGATGACCAACTCCGGTGGTCCTCCGACCGGGGAGGCCGTGTCCTTCGACGATGCGGAGTGGCAGGATGCGGCGGACCTGCTGCTGTTCAGCGCCATCCGCATGATCCGCGCGGTGCTGCCGCACATGGAACGGCGGGGCGGCGGCGCGATCCTCGTCTCGACGTCCTCGTCGGTGAAGGAGCCGGTGCCGAACCTGGGGCTGTCGACCGTCCTCCGCGCCTCGGTTTCGGCGCTGTCGAAGACGCTGGCGCTGGAGCTGGCCGCGAAGAAGATCCGCGTGAACCAGATCATCCCCGGGCGCATCGCCACCGACCGCCTCCGCCATCTCGACGACGTGAACGCGAAGAAGATGGGGATCACGGTCGACGAGGCGAAGGCGCGGGTGATCAATACGATCCCGATGGGCCGGTATGGCGCGCCGGACGAATTCGGGCGGGTCGGCGCGTTTCTGCTGTCGGACGCCGCGTCGTACATGACCGGCGCCACCGTGCAGGTGGACGGCGGCCAGATCAAGAGCGTGCTGTAAACCCAGGGGTCAGACCTTGAATTTTGAATTTCGAAATTTTTCGTGCCAACTCGCGCTCGCGCGGTTGGCACGAAAAATTAAAAAATACAAAATTCACGGTCTGACCCCCACCCCGCGAGGTCACCGATGTCAGTGATGCGAAAGGTCCTGCTTGCCGGCTCCACCAACGCGTGGTTGCGCGAGCGAGCGACGAAGGCGGCGTTCGTCCGCCGCGCGGTTTCGGCGTTCATGCCGGGCGAGAAGATCGAGGACGCGCTCCGCGCGGCGCAGGAACAGAAAACGCAGGGGATCAACACGATCCTCACGCGCCTCGGTGAGAACATCACGCGGATCGAAGAGGCCGAAGAGGTCACACAGCACTACTTCGACGTCCTCGACAAGGTCGCGGCCGCCGGACTCGACGCTCACATCTCGGTGAAGCCGACGCAGCTCGGCCTCGACCAGGATCCCGAGTTGTGCAAGCGCAACCTCGAACGGCTCCTCGAGCGCACCGAACAGCGCAACAACTTTCTCTGGATCGACATGGAAAGCTCCCCGTATGTCGATCCCACGCTGGATCTCTACAAGCACGGGCGGGCACGATCCGCGAAGATCGGCCTCGCGATCCAGGCCTATTTGTTTCGGACCGAGAAGGATATCGAGGCGCTGATTCCGCTCGGCAGCGCTGTCCGCATGGTGAAGGGGGCATATCTCGAGCCGCCCGACATCGCGTTCCCCCGCAAGGCGGATGTGGACGAGAACTTCTTTCGGATGTGCGTCCGGATGCTGCAGCCGGATGCGGTGGCCGCCGGCTGCCTCCTCCACATCGCGACGCACGACATGGCGCTCGTGGAGCGGCTCACCGCGTGGATCCAGGCGAACAACGTGCCCTCATCCGCCTACGAGTTCGCGATGCTCTACGGGATCCAGCGCGGCGCGCAGGGACGGATGGCGAAGGAGGGGAAGCGGCTGAGGGTCCTCATCAGCTACGGGGAATACTGGTTCCCGTGGTACATGCGCCGGCTGGCCGAGCGTCCGGCGAACGTGTGGTTCGTGGCCAAGAACCTGTTCGGGTAAAACTCCGAACTATGAACGACGAACTATGAACTTGCGTGTTCGGAGTTCGGAGTTCGGAGTTCGGAGTTCGGCGTTTCTCGCGTCAGAACCCGAATCCCGTTGCGAAGTGGACGCGCGTGCCGCCGCCGTCGAGCGCGCGCGCGACGTCGAGGTTCAGGCGGACGATCGACGCGATCAGAAAGAGTCCCGCACCCGCTCCGCGTTCCCAGCGCGCCTCGTCCAGGCTGGCGCCGTAGTCGGTCGTCTTCGCCGCGTCCATGAAGACGTTGAGTCCCAGCTTGGATCCGTTCAGCACCGACGTGATCGGGATCCTCAGCTCCGCGGACGTCACCAGCGCCTTATCCCCTTCGAACGCGCCGGCGCGAAAGCCGCGAAGCGTCTCGCTCCCGCCGATCAACCAGCGTTCGTAGATCGGAAGCGGCGCGTCGGCGGTGGTGTAGCGGGCGCGTCCGGCGAGGACCATCTGCCGGAACACGCGCACGTAGCCGCGGCCGTCGAGGGTGTAGCGATTGATGCGATCGCCCGTGCCGGTCGCGCGCGAGGATCCGTCCACGTTCAGCGACGTCCAGCCCGCACCCAGGTAGACGGCGTTGGCAGGAAAGGCGGGATTGCCGCGCGTATCGAGCGCGACGTCCGCGCCGACCGTCCACAGGCGGTCGTCGATGCCGCCGAAGTCCACGTCCGCCCGGGTCGCCTCGATCCCGGCGTAGACGATTTCCGCGACACTGCGTTCCAGCCGTCCCCTGAACTCGATCCGCCGGTCGTCGATCTCGTGGCGAGGATTCTCGCGCTGCCAGAGCGCCGCACTGCCGAGCAGGCGCGTGAAGGGACCGCGGTCGAACGTCCGCTCGGCTTCGAGGGCCGCGCGCCGCGTCCCGCCCCACGTGAGGGGGACCGACAGGCGCTCACCGGCGCCGAGCAGATCGACCGTGCTGAAGCGCGCGCCGTAGGTGAAGCCGTAGCCGTCCGCGTAGGAGAGGATCGGCAGGAACATGATGCGGCTCGTGATCCGCCTGCTGATCGGCCGCTCGATCTGGCCGTCCTCGCTCATGGTGACGCCGGTCTTTTCGTGGACCACGAGGAGGAGCGCGACGTCGGTCGGATCCGTCAGCGACCGGTAGCGGATCCGGACCTGCACCGTTTCGAACCGTCCACTGCTCTTCAGCCGGCGTTCGATCGCGGCGACGGCGTCCGGTTCGAGCGGCGTCCCCACCTGCACCCCGGCGATCCGCAGCACCTCCTCCTCCGGCACCGCCGCATTCCCATGCACCCGCACCTCCCGCACGACCGCCGCCTGAGAAAAGGGGACAGTCACCTTTTCCGTAAGTTGTTGATCCTCAAGGGCGAACGGTCCACCGGGGTCCGAAACGGTGTCGTGAGGCAAAAAAATGGGGGGTGGTGCTGTAAGTGTCGTGTTTGCGCCACTTACAAAAAAGGTGACTGTCCCCTTTTTCTTGATGCGGGTCTGGACGTCGGCTTCGCGGTAGTCGTGGAAGGCGCGGGTGTAGGAGGCGGAAAAGGACCCGTTCGCCAGCGTGATGCCCGCCGAGATGTCGATCGCGCGTGGCAGCCACACCCCCTCGAACGGCTGGAACATCGTCATCGACGCGCGCATTGCGTCCACGCGGACGAGCCACGCCGCGGGCAGGAAATCGAGCCACACGTTGTCGAACGTGTACTTCACGATCTGGTACGTCTTCGGATCCACCCACAGCGTGATCAAGGACGTCTGGTTCATCTTGCGCTCGATGTCCTGCTCGAGCTGCCGCTCGCGGTCGGCGGTTCGGTCCTTTCTCAACTCGCGCGGCGTCTTCTCGTCGTCCTTCCCGCCAAACAGCTTCGTCGGGTAGTACTCGACCTTCAGAACCTCCTGCCCCTCGAACTGCTCGCGGCCCGCCAGGTAGTAGTTGCCCGGCTCGAACTTGAAGTCCATGAAATAGGCTTCGGACACGAAGCGCGGTTCCGTCGGGACGGCGGGGCCGCCAACGTCAGCCGAGACGCCGGACCCGCCGATGGTGACGTCCTTGTCCTGCTTTTCCTGCTCCCCCTTCGCCTGGCGTTCCCGGCGCTCCTTCTCGCGTCGGAGCCACTTCTCCTCGTACGCGCGCCGGTCCTCCTCGGGGATCGTCACGCCTTCGAAGCGCAGTGGACTGCGGACATGGATGCCGTCACGCACGAACCACGTGTACTCGCGGCTGGTGCGATGGAGCCGATACCGTCCGGGTCCGAGGATCTCGAATTCTTCCCGTTCGTCGAGGATGTAGTCGTTCAGGACCTTGCGATCCACGTCGCGCCGCTCGAGCGCCCGCTCCATGAACGCATCGAGATCGCTCTTCGGTTCCGGTTTCCCGGGTTCCTGGGCGAGGGCAGGGGAGACCGCAAGCGCAAGAGCCACCGCGCTCGCAAGCTTCAATCGAAGGGACACGCAGGACCTCCGGAGGTTGGGCCAGGCTGGCAGCAGATTTAGACGAGCTGCAAGATGGGCCGGTTCCTCTCTGGTCGATTGTACCGGCGCGGCGCGCGGCGCGCGGACCGCGGTGCGCGGTGC
>DASWVN010000239.1:0-4285 GCA_036401215.1 Vicinamibacterales bacterium
CGCATCCGCCGGGGCATCGTAGATCTCGAGGTACGCCGTCGTCTCAGGCTCGCTGGTGAACAGCAGGCGTGGAGCGAAACCGTCCGGAGTGCTGACGCCGAGGGCGAGCGCGCTCAGCTTGACGGATCCGGCGCCTTCGAGTGCCGCGGTGACCTCGTACTCGGCGACCCCGCCGCGTCCTTTCTCGTCTGCGGCGGCCGCGCGTACGCGGTAGGGACCTTCGTTCACCGGCACCGCGGCGACGAGCGGCAGTCGCAGCAGATCGTTGCGGCGCGCCGTCCAGTGGCCCGCGATCTCCCCGTCGGCGGCAGTCACGGTGACCATCGTGGAGTAGAGCGGCACGTTGGGGTCGCCCGGCTCGACGACGACCACCAGCTTCAGAGGCTGGGGTCCGGCGTTGCGTGACGCGAAGGCGGTCACGCGGAGCGGAAGATCGGCGCGCGTCATCTCTCCGCGAAGGAGCGCCGCGGCGTCACTGGCCGGCGGGGACGGCTTCCCGGCCGCCAGATACTTCGGCGCGTGGACCCTGACGTCCGGCCGCGTGACCCGGAACTCCGTGCGCTGATACGTCCGTCCCGGGGGCGGAGCGTCCACGACCGCGCGATAAAAGGTCGAACTGGCCGCCACGGCGCGAGCGATCGCCGATGCATCCGTAAAGCTCAGGATCCCGCTCTGTGCACCCGTGGATCCTGCGAAGTTGTCGAGATTCGGACTCAAACCGGTGTTGCCGACGTGGAAGACGTAATAGTTGATCTGCGCTGCGGAGACGGCTTCTTCCACCGGGGCCAGCTGGTCGCGCCTGAAGACACATCCTCCTGCCATCGACACCGCCGGACCCGTCGAGAGTACCGAAGTCGCGCTGCCCGATCCCCGTGAAATCAGCGCGAGCGTCGTCGCCCGGCCCTTCGGGAGCGTCTCGGCCAGGCCGCGCACGTGCTCGAGCACGGCGCCGACGCACAACGCCGTGTTGCCGCGGCCCAGCACGAGCGTGTCGATCGCCTGCGCGATCGCGCCGTGATTCGTCGTGAAGTTGACGTTCACCCCGCCCGGCCTCGTGCTCGTGAGGGCGACGCGGTCGGCCGGATCGAGCGATTCGATCAGCGTGGCGACCGCCTTCTTCAGGATCTCATCGAGGCCAAACAGCGTGCCTTCGTCGAGCAGCAGGAGGATGTTGCGGCTCGTGCCGGTTCGCGGCGGCGCGGTCTCGCCGTAGGGTGCAGGCAGCCCTGCCGCCGTGTGCGTCGCGGACGGCGCCCTCACTGTCTCCTTCATGCCTGCGGTAATCAGTTCCAGTGAATGGACCTGGCTCTCGCGTCCCGCAATCTTCACGGTGATCTCATCCGGACCGAGATCGAGGACCGGCTCCTTCGATCCGTCCGTCACGAGAAAGTCGACGGTGATGGTCGATGGTGTCTGCGGCTTCTGGCCGGTTCCGAACGCGGTCTGGGTACTCGTGAGCGCGATGGCGAGGGGGATGAGAAGGGCACGCTTCATGTCGTCTACTTTCTCGTGAATCGAACATCTCGACGCGCTGATCGTTCGCCATCGGTGGCTTCGATACTCAGCAGGTACGATCCCTCGACGAGATGCGCGATGGGGACACTGAATGGATACTCGACGATGCGTCCGGTGGAGAAGAGCGCGCTCTCGATCGTATCGGCTGCCTGGTGGACGACCGTGTCGTTGCCGTCCACGATCCGGATCTGCAGGTCGACCTTGCGAGGCTGTGACTTGCCGCCCTGCACGATCTGCAGGAAGCCGGTCACCTCGTCGTCACCGGCGAACTCGCGCAGCGTCGTCGGCGGGGACGGCAGGAAGCCATCGAGTGCGTTGCGGGGAGCCGCCATCAATCCGGGTGTCACCATCAGCGCCGCGGCCGAGAGCCAGAGTCCGTTCTTGCGAAAGTCCGGGACGTCCACGTCGTGGAACACGCTTCCGCTCCTCTCGAGCGCCGGGTTGTGTGCGGAGATCCGCAGGTTGTAGCGTCCCGGCTTGAGGTCGATCATCGAGAGCACTTCGTACTCTGCCTGGCTCGTTCCGCTCGGAAGCATCGTCACCCGCGCGGTCTGCCGGTGGCGGCTTCCAGCCTTGCCATCCGGATCGAACGCGGCGGTGAGGAGTTCGACCTGTTGGGTCGTTCGCTTCGGCACCGCCGGTTGCTGTACCCGTGCGACGATCGCCACTCGCGCTTCCTGCTTGCCCGCGATTGCAAACGGTAGGGCCACCGCGCGCATCGGGACGTCACCCTTTGGGAGGAAGCCGGCCATCGCCGTGGCGAGTGGAGAGATCTCGCGTTCCGGCTCGTCAGCGGCTGCCCGCCGGTCTGGTCTCGGTGCGACGTATCCCCGGCGGGCGTGTACCACGGCACCTGGCCGATCCACCTTGATCTCGAGCCGCCTGAATCGCCCGTCGTCAGGCTTCTGCACCTCGTATCCGATCAGGTAGTAGGCGCTCGTGGCCGTAAAGATGGAAGGGACCTGCGCCTCGGGCGTGTTCGTGTTGACGATCGCGAAACCACCGGTGTTGGCCGACAAAGCCCGAAGAAACTCGTTCTCGAGGGGTTCCATGCCGACAGTCAGGCCACGGGGGCTCACCGCGTAGACCGCGACGTTCGAGAGTTGTGACTCACCCAACGTATCGTGCAGGTCGCTGCCGAGCGAGCGCATGTTCTCCTTCGCATTGACGGTTACCCCCTCCGCGCCGAGATTGGCGATCGGGCTGGAGATGTCGTTCCAGTCGATCGGCACGCCGACGCTGACGTAGATGATGCTCTTGCGCCGCCCTTCGATGGCCCGCAGATACTCCGCCGCCTTCTTGATGGTCTGCATCGAGTATCTCGACGCGAGTTGCGACGCCGCACTACCCGGAAGGGGACCCGGGCGCATCCGATCGATCGCCGCCTGAAGCCGCGAGCGGTCCGCCGTGAAGTCCTGGCTCTTGTGATTCTCGAGGGTGAAGACGATCGACGCCAGATCCGCGGGGCCCAGGTTGTCGACGATTTCGCCGGCGATCTCTCTGGCGGTGTCGGTCTCGCGGGGATCGCTGGTCATCGCGTCGTCGAGCACGATGACGATCAGCCGTCCGTCGGTGGGGATGTCGTTGGTCCCGACGTCCGGGGCGACGTCGCGCATCCACGCGGCGGGAGGAGGCGCGGCTTGCGGCACGATGATCTCGTCGAGCGTGGAGATCTTCTGCGGACGGCCGTCCTCGAGGACGGTGAAGTCGGCGGCGGTGAGGCCGTGCACCGGTCGTCCATTCTGATCGAGGACGACGACATCGAGCCGGCGGACTTCGATCCCGGTCTTGAACTGCGGCGGAGGAGCCTGCGGGGCCGCTGCGAGGCAGAGCACCGCCGAGAGCACGAGTCCGACGAGACGCATGATTGAGACCCCGGGAGCAGGCTGGCGGGGTGATTCTATCTCAAGCAGCGAGTCAGGGTGCGTCGGGGTGCGTCGGGGTGCGTCGAGGTGCTTCAGGGTGCGTCAGGGTGCGTCGGGGTGCGTCAGGGTGCAGGCAGGCCGGAGTTGGATCAGCGTTTCTTCCTGCGGCCGTTACGGCGGCGGCCGTTCGATCCTTCAGACAACAAGGCGATCCGGCCGATCACGTCCTCGTGCAGCACTCGCATCTGGACGCCCACGTCGTCGATCTTCGCCAACGCCTCGCCGTGCAGCCGATGCATTTCCACGCCCACGTCGTCGATCTTCGTCAACGCCTCGCCGTGCAGCTGGTGCATCTCCCCGCGAACGCCGTCGATCTTCGCCAGGGCCTCATCGTGAAAGCCCCGCATCTCGCCGCGCACGGCAGAAAATTCATCGCGCATTTCGGTGCGGAGTTGTGAAACCTGCGATGTCAACGAATCGATTCGCGCCGGTAATTCTTCGAGTGTCGTCACCCGTCGCTCCAACGTATCTACTCTCGATTCAAGACTTTGCGCCGCCATCCCTGTCGCTCCCCTGAACCGATCATCCGGTGGATCCGGCGATCTGCGCACAGGGACGAGGAGCGAACGGGATGCCAGCGCGACGACGATACCATCGTCCGGGGTGCTTCAGGGTGCTTCAGGGTGCGTCGGGGTGCGTCGGGGTGCGTCGGGGTGCGTCGGGGTGCATCAGGGTGCGCCGGAGTGCCAAACAAAAACGGCGCGCCCGCGAAAGCGAGCGCGCCGTCCATCGAGTGATCATACTTGCCGAGCCCCCGCCTTCGCCAAGGCTCCGGCGGGCAAGCCGCGCGCACGTTCGCACGTCGCACCTCGCACGTTCGCACGTCGCACCCCGCACGTTCGCAC